>JAFZDG010000314.1 GCA_017561285.1 Bacteroidaceae bacterium | reverse complement strand
GTGGGTCGTGTTGTATATATGGGTCCCTCTGCTCAAAATGTAGTTGTTGAAGGTCTTGAGGCAAGCACTGCATACTTTGTACGTGCTATCAGCTACGATGCTTCTTATAACTATGCTACTCTCTATGCTGAAGATGAAGCTGCTACAGTTAATACACTTCCTTGGACACCCAATATCCACAACTTCTATACTGAAGTTCCTACAGGTTGGGCTTATGAGGGTTCTTGGAATGTTAATAGCACTACAAAATACGATGAGGATCATATAAACGTTGTTTCAAACCACAACAAATTTGTATGTACTCCTTCAAAGAGTGCTACAGGTACAGTAAGCACCCTCTCATTCGGTCGCTTCTATGTTAACCAACGCGATGCTGCTCTCTTCTTCGACTACAATATGTTTGTAAATAAAACTATGTGGCAAGGTGGTCCCTCAGTTTATACATGGGTTGAAGGCGATACATTGGCAGTACAAGTACGTCGTGAAGGTAGCACTGAATGGTCAAATGATGTGCTCTATACTCACACCAACTATGATGTAGCTGAAGCAACTACTGACACATTCACTGTTGAGCTCGACCTCAATAACTATATTGAAGAGACTGTAGAGGTACGCTTGTACTGGAGAACAATGGGTGACAAATTGAAATTGACACTTGACAACTTCCGTGCCGAAGGTCGTCCTATCCCCGTAGTTCCTCAAGTGAAAGTAGGTGATATTACATGGAACAGCGCAGTGGTAACATGGCGCGGTGAGCAAGAGTCATTTGAGTTTGCTTATGCTAAAACAGGTGATGAGTTTACAACTCAAGTGGTAACAGGTAAAGAAGTAGCTCTTACCGACCTTACTCACCTCACCGAGTATCAAGTGAAAGTACGTGGTATCGTTGCCGAAAACGACTATAGCGACTGGAGCGAGGTTGTAACATTCACAACTGCCGATCTTCCTGCTTGTCCTATACCCGATGGTCTTGCACACGCCAACACTGAGGACTATGGTGACAAACTTACTTGGAACCTCAACGAAGAGCACCTCTCTTGGGATCTCCGCTACCGTAAGGGTGATGCCACTTCTTGGACTGATATCAAAGGCCTTGCAACCAACGAATATACACTCTATGAACTCGAAGCTGGTGCTGCTTATGTATGGCGTGTACGCGCTTATTGCGACATGGATCGCGTGAGTGAATATGCTTCACAAGAGACATTCAACGCTAACGGTAAGTCTGCAATCAGCGCTGCTACAGCCGATCGCTTTACTGTTGCTGCTACCAACGGTGCCGTTACAGTTTACAACTCAGGCGTATTTGTAGAGAGTGTTGCTTTGGTTGATATGCAAGGTCGCGTATTGGGTAGCTACGAAGTAAATGCTTGTGATAACATCACAGTACCCGCCAATATGAATGGTGTTGCTCTCGTAGTTGTGAAGACTCTAAACAACCAATTCGTTTACAAAGTAAATGTGAAATAATAAATTAAGTGCAAGTATAACTTGACTTAAATAGGTTTATGCCGGCAGAGTGTGTGAGCATTCTGCCGGTTTTTTTGTCGTGACAAGAACTGTGTGACTCGATGTGGCAAATTAAAAGGCTGTGCCAAAAATATTCATTTCGACACAGCCTCTATGTGATGACGCTTGTTAGTAGCTCGCTACTCCTCTCGTATAGCGTCTTGGGCCAATAGCTTGTGGCCTATGCGACAATACAGGCACTTTTTCTGTTGGCAATATTCGTTGTATAGTTGTATGATGGCTTGGCTGTCGAGTGCCGACTTGGCCTCGATTCCTATCGCGGCAAAACGGCGTACGATGCTGTTTTGTTCGGGACGAAGTGACTCCCATATCCATTGTGCGCGGTCGGTATATTTGTCTTCACCAATGTATATACCGTAGGCATAGAGTAGGGGTGCAACGGTGTTGATGAGTATGATGTCGATGGCAGGTACACCTAATACCGAACTTGATGCCGGAGATGTGGCATCGAAGGTGTAGTGAGTGTCCCAATAGCCCGATAGCTGCACCTGAAACAGGGTGCGCATCTGCTCGATGGTTTCGGCCTGACACAGACGCGAAAAGAGAGAGAATCCGCCATAGATATATTGTGCCAGCATAGCCAACCGGCGATGTGGAAAATTTTGTGGACGGAGCCTGAAGAATTTCCACGCTTCGGTAGGCAGGGGGGTGAGCCCGAATTTATTTTGCAAAAAAGCATATTCGCCGGCCAGTCGGGTGTAGTAAGCATCATCCTCACGCTTGTCGGCAAGCAGACCGGCTTGTCCCAATAGGAACGACTCTATTTGAAGAAGGCTGTCGGCGTGTTTTTGCAGAAACGATAGAGGAAGGCTGCGGGCCAGGCGTTCAAAAGCATCGCTATTGATACCAAAACCCATATTGCGCGAGAGGGTGATGTAGCACACCTCTTCCCAATTGCCTTTGTAGAGGTCGAGCCAGGTAGCAATGCGCTCGCTCTTGGCTTGCAGCCGTTCTACGGCCAGACTGTTTATCCAGTCGGTAATAAGAAACGGATTGAGGCCGGGGAGGCGTTCGCCACATGATAACTGAGGTGCATTTTCGACCAACTTCTTGAAGTCGCCACGAAGCGTAGGGGCTGCACGCATGACGAGTTGAGGTATTACCTCGCCATTGGAACGGGCAACACTCATATCATCCAGTTCTACAATATGCAATATCACCGAATCGTAGGCCTTGTCGGAGTGGTGATTGTGACGCTTCCAGTCGGAGGCTCGGTAATGTATCTCTATGTTACCCACCCACATACAGCCATCAATGCGTATCTTGGCATTGAAAAAGTCGGGGCCTGCATCGGTGTTGAGTCGGCCCGCATCAATCACCTGCACTCGCCGTCCATCGGTAGTGACAAGATGGGAGGTGTCGAGCAGTTGGTGCTGCCATATATATTGCATTAGTTTTTCCATAAAAACACCTTTCTCTGTTGATAGCTCGAAATTATCTAAAACGCAGGATTTTTCCCGGCAAAGCCAATCATATACATTTGATTTCTCGGCTATCGGTTTTTCAACGACTAAACGATGATTGGCGAATATAAATGCCGCTCGCTGCGAAATATGTCAAAGCAGCTTTGCATATTTCGCCCGTTTGTCGCTATATTTGCAAATTAAACTATCTTTCTTGAGAAAACGGTAATAATAGCCGAAAATTTGTTTACGAAAATGAAAATTGCACTTATAGGATATGGTAAGATGGGGCGTGTGATAGAAGAAATTGCTATTGCTCGCGGCCATGAGGTAGTGTGTCGTATTGATATCGATAATCAGGAGGACTTCACTTCTCAAGCTTTTGCTTCGGCCGATGTGGCAATAGAATTTACTACCCCTGCCACTGCAGTAGAGAATTACAAGCGAGCCTTTGCAGCCGGTGTGCCGGTGGTGTCGGGCACTACCGGTTGGTTACAGCATATGCCCGAAATAAAAGAGGCCTGTGAGCAAGGTGCTACATTTTTCTATGCGTCAAACTTCAGTCTGGGTGTCAATGTCTTCTTTGCCGTAAATCGTTGGTTGGCCGGTGTGATGAATCATTTTGACGACTACCAAGTGAGCCTCGAAGAGATACATCACATTCACAAGCTCGACCATCCGAGTGGCACAGCCATAACACTGGCCGATGGCTTGATAGAGAATATCGACCGCTTGTCGTCGTGGAGCGAAACAGAACAGGCTGCCGATATATTGCCCATCACAGCCGAGCGCCAAGGCGAAGTGCCCGGTACGCATATTGTTCGTTACGACTCGGAGGTAGATACCATTACCATCGAGCATCGTGCCAAGAGCCGTCGCGGATTTGCTTTGGGCGCAGTGGTTGCTGCTGAGTTTACGGTTGGTAAAAAAGGATTTTTGACGATGAGCGATATGCTCTCATTCTTGAAATAATAAAGAAAAAAATATATGGATAAGAAAACAACGACAGATAGAGTAGAAGGACAATCACGTCCTCGCAATTTGGTAGCTCGTCTCAAGACGGTGAGTACATCACGTTGGATACGTTTTGGCGTTTTTACCCTCATTTTCTTGTTGCTCACAATATGGATAGGCAGTGCGTGGACCTTGTTGGCATACCCCTTGTTTTTTGATATTTATCTTACACAATACATCCCCTGGGGCGGTTGGCGTAGAATCAAAAATCCTATTTTGCGCACTATATGTGAGTGGGTAGATGCCATTGTGTATGCACTCGTATTGGTCTATTTTATATTTATTTTTGCCTTCCAAAACTTTCAGATACCTACACCCTCGCTCGAGAAGTCGATGCTTGTGGGCGACTTTCTCTTGGTGAGTAAGGTACACTACGGACCTCGATTGCCACAAACTCCCCTTCACTTCCCATTGGCACAACACACACTCCCGCTTGTCAATACCAAGTCGTATTGCGATGCGTGGCAGTTGCCTTATAAGCGATTGAAAGGTTTGGGTAGCGTTGAGCGCAATGATATTGTGGTGTTTAACTTTCCTACCGGCGATACAGTGGCAAGTAAGATGCCCAACCCCGACTACTATACGCTGGCGCATTACTTTGGCAAGGAGGCTTTGCATCGCGATAAAGCCCGTTTTGGCGAAATTATATATCGCCCGGTCGATCGTCGTGAAGCCTATGTAAAACGATGTGTAGGTATGCCCGGCGAGAACTTTGAGATACGCAACAACATCATCTATATCAATGGTGAAGCAATTGATTCGCCCAAGCGTATGCAACTCAATTACTTTGTGAAGACTACCGGAAACAAACTGAGCGAAAAAACCTTTGAAGAGTGGGGTATAAGTGTCGATGACCGTATGTATGTCAATAACTCATCCAATGCAGCCTATCTGTTTGCGCAGCTGGGTATTACGCCCAATGCCACCGGTGGTTACAATCCGGTTTATCATTTCCCCTTGACCGAGGAAGCACTTGCCAAAGTGAAAAATTCGGGACTTGCCGAGCAGATTGTAGTGGAGCCAGGCGAGATGGGTGGCGAGGTGTTCCCTATGGATGGTGTTCATCGTTGGACAAGAGCCGATTTCGGTCCTCTATGGATTCCTGCGAAGGGTGCAACCTTGCAGCTTACTGCCGATAACTATTCGCTCTATGAGCGTGCCATACGCACTTATGAGGGTAACAAAGTAGAGATGCGTGACGGTACTATCTATATCAACGATGCACCGGCTACCGAATATACCTTCAAGATGGATTACTATATGATGTTGGGCGACAATCGTGACAATTCGGCCGACTCGCGTTATTGGGGTTTTGTGCCCGAAGACCATGTGATAGGAAAACCCATTTTGGTGCTCATTTCGTTGGATAAGGACAAAGGCTGGTTTGATGGTAAGTTCCGTTGGAATCGCTTTATGCGCAGTGCCGATTCGTTGGTAAATTAAGACCTATTTATGTCACGCATTGGCTCGACAATTCTCTATTTATTGGCGGTTATTGCCATAGCGCTGCTACTCACAGTGGTGTGTCGCATATGTTTTGTCGAGATGTACACCGTTGCACCACAACAGATGGAGAATGCTCTGCTGGCGGGTGATAGGGTGTTGGTAGAGAAGTGGCATTATGGCGTGCGACTGCCTCAGTCATATGTTTCGCTGCCTTATGTCGATACACTACCCGGTACCGACTTGCCTGCCCGATGGCCTCAACAACCATTGCCCTACAAGCGGTTGGGTATGGCGTTGGTGCAGCGTAACGATGTGATAGTCTATAACTATCCAACCGGCGAGTGCAAACCTTTGGCTCATTATCCCACCGTTGTGGCGCGTTGTGTGGGATTGCCCGGCGATACGATAACGGCCGATGGTGCTATGTTGTATATCAATGGTGAGCCAACAGTACAGAGTCCTGTTGTTACCGAGGGGTATCTCGTACCCGATTCGGTATTGTCGGTTGTCGAAGAGACAATGTGTGCATTGTGGGGGAAAGCATTACCTCGACAATCGTTAGGAAGTCAGTCGCTATTCTATATCGATCGTTATCATTACAGTGAGTTGAGCGAGCATTTGCCTGCCGACAAGTTGCCTCGTCTTATATCATTGGCTCAAGACAACTATTATATAGAGTTGCCACCATATGGTAGCGATGCGATCATAACACCCCACAATGCAGCTCTGTATGCTCAAATTATCAACCTTTATGAGCCTTGCAAGGTAGAATTGTGTGGCGATGTGCTGTATCGTGGCGGACACAAGATGGATAGTTATCGTTTCACACAACCCTATTATTGGGTGTTGTGCGACAACCGTACGGCAATGACCGATTCGCGCCATTTCGGAGTGTTGCCGCATAGTCACATCATAGGGCGTTGTGGTATGATAGTATTTTCTATCGATGCCGCGCAGAGCGGTTTTGATTCGTGGCGCATCGATCGTTTTTTTCAATACCGTAAATTATGAACAAGTTATATTTGGGAAGTGCCTATTGGGCGCCGGTGGCCTATTATGCAGCTATGTATCGTCATGGCGGTGCGGTCATTGAGCAGTACGATACATATATAAAACAGACCTATCGCAACCGTTGTACGATAGTGGGAGCGCAAGGAGTACAAGTGCTTACAGTGCCGGTAGAAAAGCCAACGCCCTCGATGGTAATGCGCGATGTTCGTATAAGCGATCATGGCAATTGGCGACATTTGCATCGTTCGGCTATTGCATCGGCCTATGGCTCTTCGCCTTTTTATGAGTATTACGCCGATGACATCAATCGCTTCTATGAGCAACGATACGATTATTTGGTCGATTACAATTGTGCGCAAATAGAATGTGTGTGTGGTTGGCTGGGTATAAGTGCCGAAGTATTGCGCAGTGAAACATTTCTGTCGGCTTCATCGGCCGCTGTTACCGATTTGCGAGAGGCTATTCATCCCAAGCATCCCGATATGAACTTGTTGTCGTCATATATGCCTCGACCATACTATCAAGTATTTGCATCGCGTCATGGCTTTATAGCCGATGTCTCTATACTTGACTTGATATGCAATATGGGCAATGAGTCGCTCTTGGTACTTGCCGGACGCATATAAAAAAATAGGCGAGCCACGTGGGTTCGCCTATTTTTTTACCTTTACCGGTATCTTACTTACGGATACCAAGCTCTTTGTTAGCAATGATAGCACGGTAACGGTTGATGTCGGTGCGGATAAGATAATCCAACAAACGACGACGTTTACCTACCAACATTTTAAGAGCGCGTTGAGTGGTATAATCTTTGTGATTTGACTTGAGGTGCTCAGTCAAATGAGCAATACGGTATGAAAATAATGCAATCTGTGCTTCGGGTGAGCCAGTATCAGTATTAGACTTTCCGTATTTCTCAAAGATTTCCTGTTTTTTCTCAGTGGTTAAATACATTTCCTTGAGTTTTTAATTGTGTTATATAAATATTTTGAGCGCACAAAGGTAAGCATTTCTTTTTTAACTGCAAACGTTTGGCTCAATTTTTTCATTTTTAAATTTGCTATTGTGTTGTATGACTGCTTTTTGACGCAGCTATATGTTTTATTGCAGACCTACGCGGGTAGCTTGGTTGTTGTGTATAACGATATATATACCCCCGCAAGGAGCTGTGATTTTGTCCTTGCCTTGTGCCACGAGAATGCCTTGCATATTGTATAGAGCCATATGACCTGTGGCATATATTGTGCGATTTTCTACTCTCATCGGGCTATTGGTTGTAGGGGTGGAGATATTGGTATATACTCCCATCTTGCCGTTTTTGTTGTATATGGCATTGTTCTCCAATACGAGGTCTTCGGTTTGGTGCTCGCCTACACCGCTTTTTCCATCGTTAAAGATAATCATGGGGCTGTAGGGTGTGTAGCCTGGATCGAATGTGATGGTGTAATAATCTACGCCATCGATGTTAGTTGTTTTAGTGGTAACGGTTCCCGGCCAATCGCCCAAAAATTGGGTTACACTGCCGTTGTAGTCCCAGCTATATACATATATATTCTTCCAATTGGTTCCTTCGGGATTGAAATATACGGTATAACTTGTCTCTGTGGGAGCTTTTTCGGCATCGCCCCAATGTTTGACAAGAAAATCAACGCGTTCTCGTATGTTGTTTTTCATTGTAGTGCCATCTTTTTGCACGTTTGAGCTGCCGTAATCGGGCCAACGTCGGTCGTCGGCTTGTATGGCTGCTTCGTAAGAGGCCACAAAATTGTCTATAAATGTATATATCTCATCAAAGTTGTTTTCGCGGAACTCAATCCACACCTCTTTTACTTTCTCTTCGAAACGAGGGAATTTAGCTATTTCGCCAATCCAAGTTTGTCCGTAAGGCGGATACTCGTAAATAAATAGTCCTGAGCCGCGGCGGAATGTGTTGCCAAAGTCCCAAACAGGGCCAAACATCCACTTTTGGTCACTTCCCAACTGACGGTGCATATAGCAACTGCCATGAAACGACTCGGCATTGTCGAGTATCTCTTGCACGATGTAGAAGCGCACCAAGCGGTCGAGGTCGATATATTCCTCCCAAGTGGTAGAGCTTTTGTCTTTGGTGTATATCGCTTTGTCTATGGCAGTCATTTGGCTGCGCAAGTAGTTTTCTTGTTCGGCCGATAACACTTCGGGCGTTTTGTAGGTAAAGATGATACGCTCACCATTGCCCTCGGTAATGCGCACGTGAGGATCTGTGTCGTAGTTGTCTATCTCTACAAGCCAGCCGCCGGTAATGGCTGTGGCATCGGTCTCCTCATCGGCTTGCTCCACAATATCCACTCGGTAGCTATCAACGCGTATGGTCTCGGTGAGCATGTACATACCTATATACTCTCCATTGAGAACCACCTCTACCGGTTTGTCGGTCGGAGTCCAGGGTAAGCCAATCATACGAGCCAATTGGTAACCTACGGCATTGCGTAACCCCGACAACTCATCATCGGCATTGGCCATAAGGGCAAAGTGTTTGCTCTTGTTCATACCCAAGATGGCTGTTTTAGAGGCCAACTTGATGCGGTATGGTTTCTTATCAAAGCCGTTCCATGTCCAATTGCCTCTTCCGCGTATTTCAAGGGGACGTTGCGCATCGGCACTGCCCAGGGCCTCAACACCCTCTATGCCCATAGGATCGAGGTAATAAGTGGCTTGAAGGTAATCTTCTTTCGAGGTGATAGGAGCTTTGTTCTCGGTGTTGATGTACATAACGGGTATTGTACCCGAGAACGTAATATCTTGTGCCCATGTTTGTATGGCGATAAAAAGTAGAATGATGGCAAAAGATAATTTGTGACGTAATAACATAAAATTATAGTATAAAATTGAAAACCGCGACAAAGATATAGATAAACGAGCGAGAAATATGAAGCTTGCTTCGATATTTTTCGCAGCGAGTGCAAAATATCTTCGAGGTAACTTCAAAGATACTCATAAATGAGTGAGATATGCAACGAGCAGAGTCGTATTTTGTGTATAGTCATTATAACTTATGTAAAGCTTTGAAAAAAGTGATTCATAATTGTATGTGTACTCAACGACTTTTCCAATAAAAATTCGTACCTTTGTCGCCCGAAAATTACAGAGGGTAACAAGCTATATCACAGCTATGGCCCGCAAATAAGACGTTTGAAAATTCAATAGGATATGCAAAAAATTAGAAACATTGCCATTATTGCTCACGTTGACCACGGTAAAACTACGCTGGTCGATAAGATGTTGTTGGCCGGAAATCTCTTTCGCGAGAACCAAAATACCGGCGAGTTGATTCTCGATAACAACGACCTTGAGCGTGAGCGAGGTATTACGATCTTGTCTAAGAATGTTTCTATCCAGTATAAAGATTATAAAATAAATATTATCGATACCCCGGGACACGCCGACTTCGGTGGTGAGGTAGAGCGTGTGCTCAATATGGCCGATGGCTGTCTCTTGCTTGTTGATGCCTTTGAAGGTCCGATGCCTCAAACACGTTTCGTGTTGCAAAAAGCTATTGAAATGGGACTGAAGCCGGTTGTGGTTATCAACAAGGTTGATAAACCCAATTGTCGTCCCGATGAGGTGCAAGATATGGTGCTCGACCTTATGTTCAGCCTTGATGCTACCGAGGAGCAACTCGATTTCCCCACCATCTATGGCTCGGCCAAGCAAGGTTGGATGAGTACCGATTGGCACACTCCTACCGATAGCATTCAGCCGCTTCTCGAAGCTATTATCGAGCATATCCCCGAGCCTCAATATCTTGAGGGAACTCCCCAGATGCTTATCACTTCGCTCGACTACTCATCGTATGTAGGTCGTATTGCAGTAGGTCGTGTGCATCGTGGCGAGTTGCGTGAGGGTATGGAGGTGGCTTTGTGCAAGCGCGATGGCTCTATCGTGAAACAACGCATCAAAGAACTCGATATATTTGAAGGTATGACACGTACCAAGACCGACCGCGTAGGCTCGGGCGATATTTGTGCCATCGTAGGTTTGGAAGGTTTTGAGATTGGCGACACCATCACTGATGTACTCAACCCCGAGCCTCTTGAGCGTATTGCCATCGATGAGCCTACTATGTCTATGACTTTTACCATCAACGACTCGCCTTTCTTTGGTAAAGATGGTAAGTATGTTACATCGCGTCACATAGCCGATCGTTTGACACGTGAGTTGGACAAAAACCTTGCCCTGCGCGTAGAGAAAAACGAAAATGAAGATGTGTGGAGCGTATATGGTCGAGGTGTATTGCACTTGTCGGTGCTGATAGAGACAATGCGCCGCGAGGGCTACGAGTTGCAAGTGGGCCAACCTCAAGTTATCATCAAAGAGATAGATGGTGTGAAGTGTGAGCCTATCGAGTTGCTTACGGTCAACTTGCCCGAAGAGTATTCGAGCAAAATCATCGATATGGTAACACGCCGCAAGGGTGAGATGATTTCGATGACTACACAAAACGACCGCATCCACTTGGAGTTTTATATTCCCTCTCGTGGTATAATTGGTCTTCGCAACAATGTGCTTACAGCTTCGGCCGGTGAGGCCATTATGGCACACCGTTTCCACGAATACCAACCCTGGAAGGGCGAAATAGACCGCCGTACCAATGGATCGCTCATCGCTATGGAGGCCGGTACAGCCTATGCCTATGCTATCGATAAGTTGCAAGATCGTGGCCGATTCTTCATCTTCCCTCAAGAGGAGGTATATGCCGGACAAGTGGTAGGCGAGAATGCCAAAGATAACGATATTGTGGTGAACGTTACCAAATCGAAGAAACTCACCAATATGCGTGCTTCCGGTTCTGACGACAAGGTAAAACTCATACCCCCTGTAGTGTTTAGCCTCGAAGAAGCTCTCGAATATATCAAAGAAGATGAGTATGTAGAGGTAACACCCCATCACATACGTCTGCGCAAAATCATCCTCGACGAAATTGAGCGCAAGCGTGCCAATAAGGTGTAATACCCTTTATAACAGCAATCATACAAAGAGAGATTTTCCCAAGCCCGGAAAGTCTCTCTTCTTATTTTGTTCGTTTTTGATGTTTTACGACTCTGTGCTACTTATAGAATGTAACCCAATTGGTACAATAGTCGTGCCTATGAGGTTTCAGTTCTATAATACTCGATGGTGTACGATACCACGCATAGCTCCAACCTGCCCCCATATCGAGATATATTGCATTGGCTACGCCATAATTCATCAGTCTGTTTTTGAATTCGCCAAAGGTTATTATTGAATCTGACTCAATGATGCAAAGACGACTCGAATGTTCGCACAAAGCCCTGAAACAATTCTTGCTGCCATCCTTTCGCGGAGTATCCATGAGTTTGCTGTTCTTTACAATCAGCTCTTGAGCAAATCCTGCACCACCATAGTGAGCGGCCGAATCCAATTCATTGCGATAAGGTTGCTCGCAAAATTTCCACGCATCATTATAATACACAAATGCCCCTGTATTGCGCCGGCTTTTGTACCCTCGATACAACACACCCCGACTTACGTGGTCGCCCGATATATTGGAGTGCTTAAATTGCTTAATACACTCGCCCGTATAGGCGGCCTCGGCAACCAGAATTACAGAGGCATCTTCCTTAGATGGCATTGTATCGCACACCAAGTCGATGGTCGAAAATTGGGGATACAAAATTACCAATCCAACGCTATCTACTCGCTCAACATATACTATATCTTCTTTTTCTTTTTCTTTTTTGACTGTTATTTCTTCTTGGTCATAAAAACTATAGCATAATACTAAGAGTACAACGAGTATAAAACTCGACACTATATACTTCTTATGTTTCATTTCTTTGGGCTTTCTTGTATGGTTATCAATTCATTTTACAAAAATAGCTATCTTTTGCATTGAATTAGTTGAGACGGAACTTCTTTTATTTGCCATACCCATATTAATAATGTATAATTGCCTTATTCATAGTATAACAGCCCCGTTGAGCAACATTTGTGCAACGGGGCTGTTTGTGATGCAAATATCAGTGTCGTTTATCTGCGAATGGTAGAGATTTTGGTACGTTGATTTTTGTCTTTACCTGCTACATTCATTTGTTTTGCTTGTTGAGCTTCGGGTGAATAGTAGGGGTGTTCCTCGGCGGGAGCTGCATTTTCGCGATCAAATTCAACTTTCTGACGATATACGTTGCTGAAGTTGCCTTCGCTATCCAATGCTACGCACATAATATATCCGGTAGCGCCCCAAGGCATACTCAACTCCATACCGGGATAATTATAACCGCCTTCTAACAATGCGGGTATTGCCCAGTCCTCGTTATAGGTAACAAGATCTTCGTATGCAGGATCGTATTGGTATATTTGATAGTAGTAGCTCACAGGCTCACCATTTTCAAATGTAAATTCGGGTGTGAAGAAAGTAAGCTCTTCGCCCCATCCGGCATAGAACATAGGCAGTATTTGAGCCAAGTCGTTACCATCAAAATATTTATCGATATTACAATTTACAGTAATATTTGAAGCAGTAAACTCAGGCATATAACATACATCGCTGAAGTAGAATTCGCCGGCATATTCGCCGGTCTTAGAGTCAATAGCTACAGCATAAGCCTTGTAACCTCCATCGTAAGGTCTCATAAGAGTCTGGTCGTTTGCTGTGCCATAAGTAGCCCAAATAGAGAAGTATTCGGCACGATTTGAGAGCCATCCCATTGATATTTGCTCATCGATAGCTGCGTCAAGCATATTCTTAATACCATCGGCTGTTTCGTCACCAAGACATACATCGTAGTAATAAATAACATTCTCGTCAGAGGGAATTACTTCGTAGCTCAAGGTATAACGGTTGAGAGCTTGGGCATTGATTTCAAAGCTGCATTGCGAGGCGTCACCTTGAGGATTGGTTTTGATTATTTGTACAGTGGGTTCGGTAGTGCATACACCGGCACTATAACCAAATACAATCAATACATATTCGGTATCAGACAAAAGATACTCTTCAAGACGGCTGAAATAGCCATTGGTATAAGGCATAAACATACCATTAACAGCCATCATATTGGCAATATATTTTTCGACAGGTTGTTGGTCGAACTGCTCTTTGGTGATGAGAGAGTATGAGTATGTGTCGTCGTTAGAAGGTGTAATGGCATACTCGATAGAACGGAATGTGGTGCTCAACACTTCTATTGTAAAGGTATTGCTTGATGGTGCAACTTCGGGACCTGCAAATTCATATACCTCAACATCACCGATTACTTTACCATCTTGGGGATCGGTATAGCATACGTAGCATATATACTGACGATTGCCATATACCGGGAAAGATGATGTACTCTCACCGGTAAGAAGCATCAGAGAAAGTGCTTCGGCGGGTGTTCCGCCTGCAAATTCAAGGTACTCGTTGATAATAATATTGATGTCGCTTTGCGCTGCGAGAGCCGCATTACCTTCGTATGTTTCGTCATAGACTTTCTTTTCCATAATGTAATAGAAGTAGGGCTTCGTTGTGTCTTGTGGCTTAACAGTGATATTTACAGCCGAAGGATCAACAACAAACGAAACTTCAAACTCTACCTTATCGGGGGTATCGGCATTCTCAGCAGTTGTGACTTCGAGAGATGAAACAGCTGTTTTGTTTTCAACGCGAACAGCGGCATAGACAACATAGGTAGTTTGTGCTGTCAGGCTATCGATTTTGTACTCTGTAGCCTCTACAGCCGATATCTTCGAGCCGTTGGCTATAACACTTGCCGCATCGAGCTCGTTCTCGCCCTTGATGATATACGAAACATAGCACTCGGTAGCGTTGGTTGGTTGCACTTTCACCGTTATAGATGTGGCATCAGCATCTATTTTTGTGATTGATACCGAAGGGTTGGGAATCGGTTCTTTTTCAATACAACCTGTAAAAATAGCAACCATTAAGATGATGGCATAGGTCATCAAAGATTTGATTCTTTTCATAATGCGTTTTTTTATTAGTTTTTTTATTAGTAATTAGGTTAACTCTATATTTTTATTATGTCTGTATCTGTTGGCATATGTTGCCTATTGCAAAACTATGCAAATTATGCGGTGTGTCCTAAATACCGTTGTTTACATTTTGGTCTATATTGTGATATTTTTAAATATTTTTGCGCCTTGTAGGATGAAATGTAAAATATTGCGGGTGTATTGCGTTATAGAATAATAGACATATGAAACGGTGCTGTTTTTCTTTTTTATATGTGCTGTTTGTTTCTTCACACACCTTTCATTACCTTTGCATAGTCGTCATTAACGATTGATGTAATGAAACGTATTATAGGTACATTGTTCTTTATAGCTATATCTACCATATGCTTTATTGGATGGCCAAATGTTGATATCTCGTATATGGCAACATTGTCCAATGACTCTTTGTATGAGTATGGTCAGAAACATTATATAGCCAAGTCTGATAGCGCTATATTTTATTATAGTGTTCTTTACAACCGCTACAACGATTCGATGACAACAGCGCACAAAAGCAAGTGTGCCGATGCTATGTTAAAAACCGGAATCCTATATTATAAGAAGAACAACTATTCAGAGGCGATGGATATATGGCTCAGAGGATTGAAAATATCTCAAAACAACAATCTTTATGACATACTATCGCAAATATACATTTATATAGGCAATATATACAGTGTACATAGCGACTACGAGCAGAGTGTTTCGTTTTATAAAAAATCGGTTGATGCTGCGCAACTTTGCCATGATATTGCCCTCTATAACCATGCCCTTAACAATCTTATTTGCTCGTTGTGTTACTGTGAGAAAACAGACGAAGCTCGCAATTACTATGAGATACTGAAAGAGAACGATAGTGATACCCGGGCAAGATATCATTACGACCTACTCGTAAGTAATGCAATATTATTGTCTTGCGAGAGAAAATTGCGAGAAGCTATACCATACTATCAACAAGCAGTACAAGTAGCCCGGACCGAAAAGCTTGGCACACAATGCTTAGGTGCGGCTTATAATGGATTGGCTAAGATATATGTTCACACCCATGAACTCGACTCTGCATTAAAATATTTTCATCTCAACGAAAACTTGGCTCGTGCCACCGGAACAATAGACTTGTTGGCGGTTTCATTGGGAAATTTGGCCGGTATATACGAGCGCAAGAAAGATAATCGCAATCATCAATACTACAAAACTCTGTATATAGAACTAAATGATTCTATATTTAATCAGCGTGAATTTAACAGCCTCAAGAATGCCCAATTTTTGTACGAACTCGATAGTAATAATGAGATAATATCTCAACTCACAGCACAAAGACATCAAGATGAACAAAAAATATCTCAACAGCGCCTGCTTATATTAACCATATCCATCGGCTTGTTATTGGGTTGCATACTCTTGGCGTATATATGGAAGCAAAAGCGTCATCTTGTATCGGCGTATAATGAATTATACAATCGCAATCAAGAGGCTCTCAAACGCGAAGAATACTATAAAAACCGTATGCAACAACTGCGCGAAATGTATGAATCGCAAAGTAAAGAGACTCCGGCACAGACTGCAGTTGATGATGATGTGGATGATGAAACGAAGAGTATCAAATCGAACCTGAATATTTCCAAAGAACTGCGTGTGCAAATATCTCAAGGTATCAACGAGGTTATGGAAAATGAGGAAGAGATATGTAATAGTGAGTTCAACATAGCTCGACTTGCTACTCTCATTGGTAGCAATACCCGATACGTGTCGCAAATAATAAATGACGAGTATGGTATGAATTTTCGATCACTGCTCAACGAGTGTAGAGTGAAAGTTGCTATGAAGCGTATATCGGATAACGAAAATTACGGTCTATATACGATTAAGGCCATAAGTGAAAGTGTCGGTTACAAATCGCAGGCCAACTTCATTCGAGTCTTTACGCAATACACCGGTATAAAACCCTCGATGTATCAAAAGATATCAAAAGAAAGAGTCTGACCACATTCAATAAGCATTTTATCTTAGTTTTTCTTTCTATTTCGAGAAATAGAAATTGTGTTTTTTGTAAAAATTTGTAATAAGTTTCTGTGTTCCATAAATTTGTCGCTATCATCATTCGATGGTATAAGTAAATAGTAACGACATTTTTTATAAACCTATTTTAAATCTACTATTATGGGACACAGAAAAAGAGTTGTTCTTGCATTGTTGATGACAATGGGAACTGTTTTATTGTTGAAGGCACAAACTCCGGCAGCACCAACCAATCTGCAAGCAGATATTGAGGGTTGTAAAGTATCGCTATCGTGGCAAAGAGGCGGTGGAGAGGCCTTAATAACACACGAGGGTTTTGAAGGAGATATTTTCCCATCGGAAGGTTGGGAAACAAAGAAACTTAATACCACCGACTATCGTTGCTCTTGGTTTCGCTACCCCGGTGAAGACTTTAAAGAATTGGAAAACTGGGAATACTACATTAAAAATGGCGAGGGTAGTGCAATGGTATATATGGATATGGGGTATCATGATGGTATTGCCTACAACCAAGATGAATGGCTTATCACGCCTTCATACGATAATGCGGTCTATCTCGACTTTTGGTATTATATCAACCCTATGTTGCTTGAGTATGCACAATACCCCGATTTTGTTGATAAATATTGTGTGGAATTGAGTCGTGATGGAGGAGAGACATGGGAAACCATATGGGATGCTCGCAATCATCATAACGGATTGGACGATTGGCAGCAAGTATCGCTATACTTAGGAGTGCCTACGCCCAATACCCGCATAGCTTTTCATGCTCAAAGTGATATGGAGAGTGAGTGGTCTATGTTATACTTTTCATGGACAATCGATGATATTACAATTTCATCCGATGGAGCATCAAACGATGCACTATACAGCTCGAAAAGAGACAACAACCGTAGCATCAGCAATGCTATGCAATCATACCGAGCATTCGATGGCAATAACTCAACAAAAATTAATCGCCGCAATGCCGTAGAAGAAGAGAATACCCCCTTGTCATATTACCAAGTCTTTCTCGATGGAGAACTCATTGCCGACCATCTATACTCACTTACCTATATTGATACAACCGAAAAAGAGGCCGGCACATATACTTATGAGGTGAAAGCTGTAAATGAACAGGGATGCTCAGAAGCGACCTCGTTGCAAGTAACCATCGCTGAGAGTACTTTTAATGCACCAACCAATGTACAAGTGGTAAGTGAATACTATGCAGAAGAGGGTTGGGGTGATGTGACAATTACATGGGATGCTCCGGAGGGAGAACGTCAGCCGGCATATTACTCGGTATATGTAAATGGTGTACTTGCCGGTGTTGAAATACCTCTTGGAGAAATGAGTAATTCGTGGGTTGCTAAAGGTGTATATACCTACGAAGTTGCTGCTGTTTATGAGTACCCTTATGGCGAGTCGGAACGTGTGGGTGATCAGGTTGCTATGAATACTCGATACCCGGCACGAGACCTCGAAGCATTCATTGATAACGGCATTGTTACACTCTCTTGGCAAGAAGCCAAAAGTTCTGAGTATTCGATAGAGTCGTACAAAGTATATCGTGGTAATAACGAGATAGCAAATATACCGGCGGGCGAGGAGCTTATATGCACCGATAATGAAATATATAGTGGTTATTACACCTATTCTGTCAAAGCTTTATATACCGATGGAGTACTCTCTCTTCCCGTTCAAAAAGATATTTCGGCCGACGAAATGGCTATAATAGAACTTCCTTATAGTCAATGCTTTGATGGAGACCTTACTCCCGACAATTGGAAGATAGAAAAACTCAATGAAATAGACGCAATGTACAATTGGCGACTTGATAACTGGTTTGAGATAGCAACACAATGCTCTAATGTTGAGGGAAACTTTGCCTCTATTACAAGTGAAGCAAATGAATTCTTCAATATTATAAGTGCTATTACAACACCCATTTTCGACAACTCCAATATCCCCGAAGGTGAAAGTGTGAAACTTTCATGTACAATGGACTACTATTCGGCATGGGAATCATCATACTTATGTCTGGAAGTATCTAACGATGGTGGTGATTCGTGGGAATGGTATGCTGATATTTATCCGACCGACATCGTAGACTATAAATATGAAATTGATATAACTTCTGTTACACAAGAATCTACCCCAATGTTCCGATTCGTCTATGATGGATGTGGCGATGGTTATGTGATTATAGATAATTTGAAAGTATATGTTACCGACAATCATGGAGTAAATAAAACCAACGATGACACTACCGAAATATTTATGACCGATGGTTGTCAATTGGTACTATCATCATCATCTGCCATAGAAAAGGTGCAAATATATAACACCAATGGTATGCTTGTAGGAGAGTATGACGGCAATAATCAGTATCGACAAATCATATGTCTTGAGCATTTACACAAAGGACTCTATATCATAAAAGTACAATGTTCCGATAGTATAGTTGGTGAAAGGGTTGTGATAAACTAATCATATGGGTATTTGATTGGATGAGGGAGTCATTTTGCATAAAAAATTGAAGTGACTCCCTTTTTTATATTGTAAACACAATAAGCTGCAATCACAATATGGCAAAAACAATATTTCTTGCCGTTGCATTGTTTCCCTATGCCTTGACAATATGTTGGAGAGGCTCGTCACAATCTGTTTCTTGCGCAGGTGTGGTGCGCAAGTCACAGCCGGGAAGAAGATAATATATACGAGGCAAATATCTTCGATGTGTTTAAGAAACGAAATTAGTTTGATTTTTTATTCACAAAAAGGTCATTCTTTCACAATAAATGACTACCTTTGCAGTGCTTTAAGCACTGTGAAGAAAAGATAATTAAGTCTTTTGTTCTATATTGAAAGGAAGCATAGGCAAATAATATTAATCTTATAAAATATTTTGATATGGAATTACCATTTGCAGAATCTTGGAAAATCAAGATGGTAGAACCCCTTCGCAAAAGTACTCGCGAAGAGCGTGAACAATGGCTCAAAGAAGCTCATTACAACTTGTTTGGTTTGAAATCTGACTATGTTTACATCGACTGTCTTACAGACTCAGGTACAGGCGCTATGAGCGACCGTCAATGGGCTGCTATGATGATGGGTGATGAGAGCTATGCCGGTTCTTCTTCTTTCTTCCGTTTGAAAGAGACTATCTGCCGTCTTACCGGTTTTGAGTATGTAATACCCACTCACCAAGGTCGTGGTGCTGAGAACGTACTCTTCAGCCACCTCGTTAAAGCTGGTGACATCGTTCCCGGTAACTCTCACTTCGATACTACAAAAGGTCACATCGAGAGCCGTAAAGCTTTTGCTGTTGACTGCACTATCGATGAGGCAAAAGATACTCAACTCGAGCACCCCTTCAAAGGTAATGTTGACCCCGCTAAACTTGAAAAAGTATTGGCTGAGAACGGCGACAAAGTACCTTTCATTATCGTAACAGTAACAAACAACACTGCCGGTGGTCAACCCGTTTCTATGGAGAACCTTCGCGCTGTGAAAGCTATCGCCGAGAAATACAACAAACGCATTGTATTTGACTCAGCTCGCTTCGTTGAGAACGCATACTTCATTAAAACTCGTGAGGCCGGTTATGCCGACAAGACTATCAAAGAAATCGTAAAAGAGATGTACACTTATGCCGATGCTATGACAATGTCGGCTAAGAAAGACGGTCTCGTAAATATGGGTGGTTTCATCGCTACTCGTCACGAAGATTTCTATGAGTGTGCAAAACTTTTCTGTATTCCTTTCGAGGGCTTCTTGACATACGGTGGTCTTAACGGTCGTGATATGGATGCTCTTGCAGTAGGTCTTGATGAGAATACTGAGCTCGACAACATCGAAACTCGTATCAAACAAGTACAATACCTTGCTGCTAAACTCGATGAGTATGGTATTCCTTATCAACGTCCCGTAGGTGGTCACGCTATCTTCGTTGACGCAGACCGCGTACTTACTAACGTTCCCAAAGAGGAGTTCCCCGCACAAACTCTCGCTATCGAGCTTTATCTTGAGGCCGGTATTCGTGGTTGCGAAATCGGTTACATCCTTGCTGACCGTGATCCCGTAACTCGTGAGAACCGTTTTGGTGGTCTCGACCTCCTTCGTCTCTGCATCGCTCGTCGTGTATATACTAACAATCACATGGATGTTATCGCAGCTGCATTGAAGAATGTGTTCGATCGCCGCGATCAAATCAAACATGGTTATAAGATTGTTTGGGAAACAGAGCTTATGCGTCACTTCACTGTGAAACTTGCTCCCGTTGAAGAATAATTGGTACAGAGATAACTTTTAGTTTCGCAATAGAATGGCCTGCCGGTTTCGCGGTAGGCCATTTCTATTTAATCGGGACTATATAATATTTAGTAATTGTTGCGTTTCGGCTCAAAGTAGGCTCGCTCTACGAGGCACGCCGGGCATACCAAAGGGGGTTTTACATCTTCGTGTATGTAGCCGCAGTTGCGACATTGCCAAACGATGGCTTCATCGCGCATAAACATTGTGCCCTCTTCGAGTCGTTGCAGCATGCGGCGATAACGCCATTCGTGGAAAGATTCGACCTCGGCAATTTTCTTGAAGGCGGCAGCCACGTCTTTAAATCCTTCATCAATAGCAGTTTGTTCAAAGTCGTAGTAGAGTGTACTCCATTCCAACTTCTCGCCCTCGGCGGCTTCGAGCAGGTTTTCGGTGGTTGTTCCTATGCGTCCTGCCGGATATTCGGCCGTAATCGTTACCATACCGCCATCGAGAAACTTGAAAAAGCGTGAGGCGTGGGCATACTCTTGCTCGGCTGTCTCGGCAAAGATGCCCATAATTTGTTCGTAGCCTTCTTGTTTGGCTACTTCGGCAAAAAGATTGTAGCGATTGCGTGCTTGCGACTCTCCGGCAAAAGCCTTTAACAGATTCTGCTCGGTGATGGTTCCATGAATGTTTTTCATTGTTCGAGTTATTTATTATGAGGTGAAAATCTCATACTATAACAATTGACAATGAAAGATTGTTTGTACAGATAGTGTCGCGATAGGCCGATTGTGGGTGCAAAAAAAATGAGGCTGTCAGTGTCAACAACCTCATTATTCTTTCTGCAAGAAAGTGTGATTACATTGTGTGAGCAGCAGTTTGTATCACCTCGCCCAATGTGGGATGGGTGTGTATGATGTGCTTGAGCTGGTCAACAGTAGCACCGGTAGAAATCAGTGCGCACACTTCTTGTACCAAGTCGGCGGCGTGGGGACCATAGAGGTGGCATCCCAACAATTTGCCCTCGGCATCGGCTATGACTTTGCATAGGCCGTCAGGCTCGTTCATACACAATGCCTTGCCATTGGCTCGGAAGAATGCTTTGCCACAGCGGTATGCAATACCTTTGTCTTTGCATTCATCTTCGGTAAGACCAACGGTGGCAACTTCGGGAACGGTGAAGACGGCTGCCGGAATAACATCGAGGCGAATACCATCGTTGTCGTTGCCACATATGTGATTGAGCGCACGAATACCATGCCAAGTAGCTGCGTGAGCAAGCATTATGCCTCCGGTTACATCGCCAATAGCGTAGATGTGCGGAATGTTGGTTTGCATCATCTCGTTGACCTTGATACCGGCAGGAGTAAATTCGATGCCTACATCGGCAAGGTTGAGTGAGTCGGTATTGGCACGACGACCTACAGCCATCAATACGCGGTCGACTGTTATGCTCTCCTCTTTTCCTTTGCGAGAGTACGAAACTTGCATCTCTTCGCCCTCTTGTTTGATGGCGGTAACACCTGTTTGGGTGAGTATTTCGATACCGCGTTTCGACAAGCTTTGTTTGAGGCGTTTGGCAATATCGGTGTCAAAGCGGGGAAGTACCTCTTTGCAAAATTCCACAACAGTAACTTCGCTGCCGAAACTGTTGAAGATAGAGGCAAACTCCAATCCGATAACACCGGCACCAATCACACAAAGGCGGCGAGGTATCTCGGTGAGTTCGAGCATCTCTTTCGATGTGAGAACACCGGGAAGGTGTGCGCCCTCGATGGGTAAGAATTTACTTACCGAGCCGGTTGCGATGATAATGTTGTCGGCGCTGTATTGTTCGCCGTTTACCTCTACGGTGTGAGCATCTACAAATTGGGCTTTACCCTCAACAAGGTGTATAAGTTTGTTGCTCAATAGGGTGGCAACACCTTGTTTGAGCTGTGCCACGATATTGTTTTTGCGCTCGGTCACAGCGGCAAAATTGAAGTTGTAGCTTACATTCTCAATGCCATAAAGCTCGGCCTCTTTGAGGTCGTTGATGACTTGTGCGTTCTTGCAGAACGACTTGGTGGGAATACAGCCCTCATTGAGGCAGGTGCCGCCAATGGCACTTGCCTCAATAAGAACAACTTCTATGCCTCTTTGAGCTGCCAGCACAGCGGTTTCGTAACCACCGGGGCCGGCTCCTATTATAATAAGAGGTGTGTGCATACGATTATTCGGCTTGGTTTTTCAACTCGGTGTAAGTGAGGATGGGGTTCTTTGCCGCAGTTGTTTCGTCAAGACGGCGCACCGGTGTGGTGTGGGGTGCTGTCTTCAACTCTTCGGGCATTGTACGAGCCTCCTCTGCAATCTTCTTCATGATAGTAACAAACTCGGTAATAGTCTCGAGAGACTCTGTCTCGGTAGGTTCTATCATAATTGATTGGTGGAACAACAAGGGGAAGTAGATGGTGGGTGCGTGGTAGCCGTAGTCGAGTAGTCGTTTGGCTATATCGAGGGTTGTTACACCTGTAGATGTATCGGCCAATCCGTCAAAAACAAACTCGTGCTTGCACAATGTGTCGATAGGCAATTTGTAATCGCCTTTCAACTCCTCCTTGATGTAGTTGGCGTTGAGTGTAGCCAAAGGACCTGCATAGCGGATATTCTCTTTACCCAATGAGAGTACATAGGTGTATGCACGTTGCAATACGCCATAGTTGCCCAAGAAGCCCGAAATCTGACCGATAGCCTCAGGGCCTTTGTAGATTTCGTAGCGTCCCTCTTCGTTGCGAATAACGCGAGGACTGGGTAAGTACTCGGTGAGGTGTGCAGCAACACCTACAGCACCCGAACCGGGACCACCGCCACCGTGAGGTGTCGAGAAGGTTTTGTGCAAGTTGAGGTGGAGAATATCAAAGCCCATATCACCGGGACGGCAACGGCCCAACAAGGGGTTCATATTGGCTCCATCGTAGTAGAGCAAACCACCACAGTCGTGTACCATTTGTGCTATCTCGAGAATACGAGTCTCAAACAAGCCCAATGTGTTGGGGTTGGTCATCATAATACCGGCAATGGTATCATCGAGAACCGAACGCAATGACTCGATGTCGATTGTACCATCGGGGCGCGATTTAACCTCTACAACGTCCAAACCGCATACAGCGGCACTTGCGGGGTTGGTACCGTGTGCGCTATCGGGTACGATTACTTTGGTGCGTTTTACATCGCCTCGCAAGAGGTGATATTGACGCATAATCATCAAGCCTGTCAACTCGCCATGAGCTCCGGCAAAGGGGTTGAGTGTACACTCGGCCATACCGGTAATGGTGGCAAGCGAACGATTCAACTCGTAGTAAAGCTCAAGGGCACCTTGAGTAGTCTCGATGGGTTGCAACGGGTGAAGATTTTTGAAGCCGTTGAGACCGGCCATCTCATCGTTGATTTTGGGATTGTATTTCATGGTACAGCTACCCAATGGGTAGAAACCTGTATCCACGCCAAAGTTCATATTTGACAAGTTGGTGTAGTGGCGTACAACACCCAATTCATCTACTTGGGGCAGACCTGTGTCGGTTGTACGACGCAAACCCTCAGGAATGTCACAAGTGTGCTGTGTCCATGGGTTGCGGGGGAGTGAGTAACCTGTACGTCCCTCTTTCGATAATTCGAAAACTAATCTATCGTAGTATTTCATGGCTTACAGTGTATTTATGACATTAATTAAACGATCTATTTCTTCGGTAGTGCGACGCTCTGTTACACAGAACGATACATAACCTTCTTCTGTTTGCAATGCGCCAAAGATACCTTCGCGGAGCAAAGCCTCTTGCAATTGAGCTACGGGCAAGGTTGTGTTGAGAACAAACTCTTTCAAGAAAGGTTTGTCAAATACGGGAGTGAACTTACCTGTGGCGAGGAGGCGGTTGTACAACTCGTGTGCACCACCATAGCTCATTTCGTTTACCTCTTTCAGACCTTTGGGGCCCATCAAAGCGAGATAAATGGTTACATAAAGAGCCATCAGTGATTGGTTCGAGCAGATGTTGCTGGTAGCTTTTTCGCGGCGTATGTGTTGCTCGCGAGCTTGCAGTGTGAGTACAAATGCGCGTTTGCCATCGACATCGCGGGTAGCACCTACCACGCGTCCGGGCAATTTGCGTACGTGTTCTTTCTTGCAAGCCAAGAAACCTACATAGGGACCACCATAGTTCATAGGCATACCCAATGTCTGACCATCACCGCAAGCAATATCGGCACCCCATTCACCGGGTGTTTTCACTACGGCAAGAGCCGAAGGATCGGCATATACCATAAAGAGAGCCTTTTGCTCGTGCATAGCATCGGCAAAGCCTGTAAAGTCTTCTATGATACCATATTTATTGATGGCGGGAACCAACAAGCCTGCTACATCGCCTGCTGCAAGTTCGGCCTTAACGGCATCGAGTGATGTTGCACCATCGGCGTGGGCTACGGTTGTGATGTTGATGCCACGATATTTGGCGTATGTTTCAATAACGCGGCGCACGTTCTCGGGCAATGTGGCGGCAACCAATACACGAGTTTTCTTGCGAGTAGAAGCAAGGGCCATCATAACAGCCTCGGCAGCAGCTGTGGGGCCATCGTACATCGATGCGTTGCTGCAATCCATACCGGTAAGTGAGGCTATCATACTTTGGAACTCAAAGATGTAGCGCAATGTACCTTGCGAAATTTCGGCTTGGTAGGGGGTATAGGCTGTGATAAACTCAGAACGTTGCAACAAATAGGGAACTACCGAGGGTGAGTAGTGGTCGTAAGCACCGGCACCGGCAAATACAACGAGGTTGCGGTTGCGGCTCTCCAACTCGGCAAAACGACGACGTATTTCCTCTTCGCTGTGAGCTGAGGGGAGGTCATACTCTTTGTCGTCCGAGAAAAATACCTCTTTGGGTATATCGGCATAAAGGTCGTCGAGCGACTTCATGCCGATACGTGCCAACATAGCTTGTATATCTTCCTCGGTATGGGGAAAATAAGAAAAACTCATAATCGTTGTAGGATTAGTGTTCGTTAGCGCAGAAAGCCTCATAAGCAGCTGCATCCATCAAGCCTTCGAGCTCGGCTGCATCGCTCATTTCCACCTTCATAATCCAGTTCTCAAAAGCATTCTCGTTGATAAGTTCGGGATTATCTTCGAGGGCTTCGTTTATCTCAACAACAGTACCGCTTACGGGTGAGATGAGGTCGCTGGCAGCTTTTGTGCTCTCTACTGCACCAAAGTCTTCTTCTTTAGCTACTTCGTCATCAACCTCGGGCATATCTACATATACGATGCTACCCAATGCATGTTGTGCATAATCGGTGATACCTACGATAGCGATATTGCCTTCAACTTTTACCCATTCGTGTGATTCGCTGTAATACAGACCATTCAATACTGTGCTCATAATATTTTTGTTTTTTAAAGGTTAGATAATTTTTATTGGTTTTGTATAGATTTATTTTTTGTATTTTGCTTCGTAGAAACGACGTTTGCAGATAGTGCCTTTGAAAGTTTTCTTGCGGATGCGTACTTCTACTTCGCTACCCATTGCAGCATACTCTTTGTCAACAAGGGCAACACATACACTCTTGTCGGTAGAGATAGAACGATAGCCGGTTGTTACACGACCTACTACTTTGCCATCAACTTCTACCTCGTACTCTGCGCGAGGAATTGCTTTGTCGTGAAGTTCGATACCTACCGATTTGCGAGTTACGCCTTCGGCTTTTTGACGAGCGCAAGCCTCTTTACCCAAGAAGTCGTTTTCTTTGTCGAGTTTGACAAACATACTCAAACCGGCTTCAACGGGAGTGATGTCAACGTCAATTTCGTGACCATAGAGGGGCAAACCGGCTTCGAAGCGCAATGTGTCGCGGCAACCAAGACCACAAGCTGCTACTTTGCCTTCATCGTAGAGTTTATCCCACAAGGCCAAGATGGTTTCGTGATCGGCATACAATTCAAAGCCATCTTCACCGGTATAACCTGTACGGCTGGCAATGAGGTAGTGGCCGTTGTATTCCAACTCTTTGAAAGTGTAGAACTCCAAGTCGGCAACGGGCAATCCCAATAGGTTAACAGCTACGCTTTCGGCGTTGGGGCCTTGAAGAGCAATTTGAGCCACTTCGTCCGATGCATTATCAACTTTTACATCAAAACCTTGGCTTTGTTCATATACCCATTGATAGTCTTTGGCAATATTCGAAGCGTTGACTACAAGGAGGAATGTGTTGGGGGCTTGCATACGATATACGAGCAAGTCGTCAACGACACCGCCTGTAGGATAGAGCATAAAACCATAGAGTACCTTGCCAACGGGCATATCGGCAACTTGGTTAGAGAAAATATAGTTGACGAATTTTTCGGCATCGGGACCCGATACGTAAATTTCGCCCATATGCGATACGTCAAACATACCTACGTTGTTGCGCACAGCTTGGTGCTCTTCAACGATAGATGTGTATTGGATAGGCATCATATAGCCTGCAAAGGGGCTCATTTGTGCTTTTAGAGCCACGTGCTTGTCATAAAGACAGGTTTTCAATAGATTGTCCATAAGGTTTTTAATATTAATTGGTTTCTGTAAATATAATTTCTATTAATTCGCCGGTTGTAAGGCCTTTGATGTATGTCGACAGGTCGATGTTACACAATGCCTCTTCAATGGCTTTGCGCTCAAAAGTTTTGCCTTTCAACAGCGTGTTCAGGACTTCGGTATAATCGTTCAGGATAAAGAAGTCGCCTTGTAGTTCTATGTGTTCTATGTGGTTGTGTTGCAGTTTCATCTGCACACACAATTCACCGGCATTGCAGTGTTGCATACCGCTGCTGAAGCTGTATCGTGCATTGCGCCCGTAGATGAAATCCTCATCGAGATAAGTACGCTCAATCTCTTCAATGGCAGCTACCTCTTCTTGGGTGAGAATGCGTTTGCTGTCGCACATTGTGTCGATAAGGTATTGTTTAAACTCTTCAATATCCATCGATATGTGTTCTCGGAGATTGGTTACACGTTGGCGGGCCGATGCAACACCTTTGCTTTGTAGCTTCTTGTTTGACGGTGTGATGGCATTTTCAAGATGGTCGAAGTTGGTGTCAAACAACATTGTGCCATGAACAATGCTACGTCCCGGCAATTGGTAGAAGGCGTTGCCCGAAACCTTGCGACCATCAACCAAGATGTCGTTGCGTCCCGATACTTGGGCATTTATGCCGGCCTTTTGCAAGGCAAATGCTATGCGGCGCATATAAGTGTCGAAAACGAATCCTACCGAGTCGCCATCTTTGATATAAGATAACATAATATTTCCGGCATCGGAATATACACAGCCACCTCCGCTTTTACGGCGAAAAATAGCAATGTTGTGTTGTTGGCAATAGGGGAGGTTTACCTCGGTTTCGAGAACTTGGTTGCGACCAAAAATAACAGTGGGGCTTACTTGCCACAAGAAGAAGCACTCTTTTTCATCGATACAGCGTGCAACATACTCTTCCATCGCAAGATAGAAGACGAGCCTGCGAGGGCTGTTGTCGGGTAGTATGATATGCTTCATCGGTTACAAGGTTAACATTTAAGAATATGATAAAGTGTAAATAGAAGATGCGTTGTTCGTTATATTTCTTCTTACTCTACACGATATATTCTACATTCTACAAATGTACGGAATATTTTTACTTAAACCATAGAAAACCGATGATTTTTTTTGTTTTTTCGCATTTATTATAGCTAATGTTTGCGAGTCGAATTGCTCAATGCATAATCATACACCCAATTTGCGGCGAAGTATGTGTGCGGTGTATCCGGCTGTGATAGCTCCCAACAGTAGTACGATGGTCGTAACAATGATTGTATCGCTCCATTGCAATTGTACGGGATAGGCATCTACGATAAATGTGCCTGAATTGCCTAATTGTAGCAGGCCAAATTCTTGTTGTACCCAACAAAGTATCACTCCGATGAGTAGTCCCGACAATGCTCCCGACATTGTGATAAGCCAACCTTCGGCCATAAAGATATTGGTGATGAGGTTGTCGTTGGCTCCCAATTTGCGCAAGGTGGCAATATCGTCTTGTTTGTCGACAATGAGCATCGACAATGAGCCTACGATGTTGAATGTGGCAATGAGGAGTATGAATGCGAGAATGAGAAATGTAATCCACTTTTCGATTTGTATCCAACGAAACGACTCTCCGTTTTGCATCAGGCGATCTTGAATGATGTATTCGTCTCCAAGACGTTTTTGAAGCCGTTTTATGAGTTGCTGAGCCGAGGTGCTGTGTGCTGTGCATATCTCGTAGGCCGAAGCCTCGGTAGGATAGTCGAATAGGGTGCGAGCATCTTCGAGGGGGATATAGACAAGGTTGTCGTCATATTGTGCCTGATTGGTGAAGAAGACCGACGACACATAAAATCGTTGCGACACAAATGAGTTTGACGGATTGGCTAAATTGACTCTGCCATATCGCCGAGGGGCGTATAATTCAATGGGGCGAGAGTAGTTGGCTCCGGCCTCTATGTGCATTGCAACACCGGCTCCCATAATGGCATAAGAGGTTATTTCGTCACGAAGCTTGAAACCTTCAGATGTCATCGCTATCTCGTGTTGCGTGGCATCGCTTTGCAAGGTAAAGTCGCCTGTTATGATGGTCTTGATGAGGGGAATGCCTTGATTATACGAGTCGGGTATGCCTTTGACCGTAACCGGCTGTTGGCGGTCGTAAACGGCCAATGCCGTCTCTTCTATAACGGGTGTGATATACGCAACATTATCCCAGGCTGCTATTTCGTCCCAAACCTCGAGTGTGCCATCTATGGTTTTTCCCGAAGCTGGGAGTATCTTTATCTCGGGCTGTATGTCGGATAGCAGGGAACCAATGAGTTGCGAAAATCCGTTGTAAACAGATAGCGTACAAATAAGTGCGGCGGTGATAATCGCTACTCCGCACACCGATATTATCGATATGATATTGATGGCCGAGTGTGACTTCTTGGATAAGAGGTAACGCGAGGCTATGCGGAGTGCGAGACGCATCTTGTGGTGCTGTTATTTCTTGAGTAGGTTGTCAATGTTCTCGATGTAGTCGAGTGAGTCGTCGAGATAGAAATGCAATTCGGGCATTTTGCGCAATTGAAAACGCACACGTTGAGCCAATTGGTATCTTATCTCACGCGAAGAGGCATTGACGGCTTCGATGGTTTCTTGTGCCTTTTCCGAGGGGAATATGCTCAAGTATGCTTTGGCAATGCTCAAATCGGGGCTGATGCGCACGATGCTTACCGAAACGAGTGTTCTGGGCATTTTGCGTGTTTCGTTTAGAAATATTTCGCTCAACTCTTTTTGTAGTAAGCGGCATATCTTATTCTGTCTTGTTGTTTCCATAAATTTTATTTAAGCTGTTTTTTTAAGTTGTGCAAAATAACACAATTCCTGTTTATAAGGCAAGTGTTATAGGGGTTTTTTCCATAAAATTGTGAGTCCGTCACGTAGCGGTAATATAACTTTCTCTACGCGGGTGTCGGTGGTGATAAAGTCGTTGAAGGTTTTTATACCCACCGTCTGTGCATCGTTGCTATCGGGCTCTGTGACAACTTTTCCATCCCAAAGGGTGTTGTCGGCAAGGATAAATCCTCCCGGTCGCACC
>JAFZDG010000313.1 GCA_017561285.1 Bacteroidaceae bacterium | reverse complement strand
TCGGGACTGATACCACAGCCATCATAACCAACAGCATTGTAACAACTTTTTTCATAAACATCGAATATAAAACAAAATTTCAAGTTTAGTTTCGGCATACAAAAATACCAACATTTATTTTATAACAAATCAACAACACAAAATTTCTTTGCATAAATACATTATTTACCCAAAAAGATTTCGTACCTTCGTTGTTGCATTAAGAAACAGTATGAATATGAACAACGAAATAGAACTACAAGAACAAATTGTAAAGATGTTACGTACGGTATTCGATCCCGAAATACCGGTCAATGTATATGACCTTGGATTGATATACAAGATAGACATAGAAGGTACTACTGCCCATATCGATATGACGCTCACCGCTCCTAACTGTCCGGCAGCCGATTTCATTATAGAGGATGTGCGTATGAAGGTGGAGAGTATCGAAGGTATAGAGTGCGCCGATATTCAACTCGTATTTGAACCGGAGTGGAATCAAGATATGATGAGCGAAGAGGCCAAACTCGATTTGGGCTTTTTATAAACACCATCTTTTGACTAAATATATGAGCCAACGCAACACCACATATTTCATATCCGACCTTCACTTGGGCGCAAGTTACCTCGATACACGCCAAAGTGAACAGAAGGTAATCGATTGGCTCAACTCTATCAAAAGCAGTGCAAAGCGACTCATTCTTTTGGGCGATATTCTCGACTATTGGTATGAGTACCGCCACGTTGTACCTCGCGGCTACATACGATTCTTTGGCAAACTTGCCGAGTTGAGCGATAGCGGCATAGAAATACATTGGTTTACAGGCAATCACGATATATGGATATTTGACTACTTGCCGGCCGAGTTGGGCATTACCCTGCATCGCACCAACGAAGTTCTCGATATCGATGGACACTCTTTCTTTCTATCGCATGGCGATGAAGTGGGTGAGCGAAAATGGAGTTTTCGTTTTATTCAATGGCTCTTCCGCAATAAAGTTGCGCAATGGTGCTACTCATGGATACACCCCGACCTCACAATGATTTTGGCACACAAGTGGTCATCGTCAAGCCGTAAAAAAAACAACCAAAAAGGCGAAAAACATTTTCGTGGCGAAAAGCACGAGCCTCTGGTTCGGTTTGCCAAGGAATATATCAAGAACAACAATGTCGAATACCTCATCTTCGGGCACCGTCACATCCTACTCGACCTTATGCTCACTCGCAACAATCGTATGGTGATTTTGGGCGATTGGATCAAGCACTTCTCATATGCATCGTTCGATGGAGAAAATCTTTGGATAGATCTGTTCGAGCCGGAAGATGATGTATAGCAGCCCGACATTTCATAATAGAATTGCTAAATAAAGCCTATTTTTTAACTTTATTTTGCAATAAATCCATATTTCAAAAACGAAGGCATTACCAGTTGATTTTAAATTGTTTACAATCATTTTGGTTAAAAAATCGCCGAAAAACCTGCCAAAAACATATTTTAAAACATATTTTTTTATTAGAACGACAAGGAAAAACTGCCTATCTTTGTCGCACTAACCTAAAACAATCTTTTTTACCTTAAAATTAATACCTATTGAAAACCTAATGATAAGGAGTTTCTGTGAAGAAACTCCTTATTAGTTTATACCTATCTTATAGATATAGACACACTATTCCGGCTATCAAAAGACAATCTCCATACCGTCTATGCAATTTTAGTATCACTTTATAGGTGTTTTCATAGCGTTTTATTGTATCTTCGCAGTCGAAAAGAATAATTGTGATGATAATAATAGACCGACCTCATAAAATAGATATGCCTATCGTAGCAACAATAGGTATGTTTGACGGAGTGCATTTAGGACATCGCTCGCTCATAGCCTTTGTCCAAGAAAATGCTCGCAAACGAGGTGTACCCACTGCAGTCATCACTTTTGCCACCCATCCACGCGAAGTATTGCGCCCCAACGATATGATGCCCTTGCTCAATACATTTGACGAGCGAATGCAGCATCTGGCAGAAACAGGTATCGATTATGCCATCGTACTTGAGTTCAGCCAAGAATTGGCTCAAAAATCGGCATACGAGTTTATATCATTACTACACGAGTGCTACAATGTGCAAGCACTATGCATAGGCTACGACCATCGTTTCGGACACAATCGCAGCGAAGGATTTGCCGAGTATTGCCGACATGGCCAAGACATAGGTGTTGAGATTATCGAGGCGAAACCATTTGTTATAGAACAAGGTACCATTTCCTCCTCAGCCACACGCAAGGCGCTTATGGCAGGCGATATATACAAAGCCAGTGCTATGCTGGGATACCACTACACCCTGGCCGGAAAAGTTGTAGAAGGCAGCCAAATAGGCCGCACCATAGGATTTCCTACTGCCAATATCGCACCCAACGACACACACAAACTGCTACCCGCCATAGGAGCATATGCAGTGAGAGTAACACTCGATGATGGCAACTCTTACGGAGGTATGCTCAACATAGGTCAACGCCCCACGATTGCCGGCAACAATCATCTTTCGATAGAGGTACACCTCTTTGACTTTTTGGGCAACCTCTACGGTCATAATATTTCAATAGAGTTTATAGCATACCTACGACAGGAGAAACGCTTTGACTCACTCGATGACTTGAAAAATATGTTGCAAAACGATGCCAAGACGGCACAACATATATTACATTGCACAAAATAACCTCTTTGGCACACTTTTTGATTTAAAATTATCAAAAACATAGCGACTTAGCCCCGCCAATTGGGTTATTTATCGTAACTTTATAGCCGATTTTTCAAATGTAAATAAAAATATACTGTATAGGTATGTTACATAAGTTTCGTCTGTGGCTTATAGCCATATTGCTGCTATCGGTTTTACGCATCAGCGCAACACCAATAGCAAACGACACACCCACTATTGCACCCAACGACACCCTTCGCATCAGTCTCATCACATGCGATCCGGGCCCCGATGTGTACCAAATATTTGGTCACACAGCTCTGCGAGTACAACGAGGCAACGACCTTGACATTGTTTTCAACTACGGTACGTTTTCGTTCTCCGATGATTTCATAATCAAATTTACTAAAGGCGAAACCGATTATTTGCTGGCGGCATACGATTTTCGTTATTTCATATTAGACTACGTTATGCGAGGTTCTTCGGTATATGAACAAGAGCTGAACCTTACGCACAACGAGCGCGAAGCTATATTCAACGCATTGCTCGTAAATGCACGCCCCGAAAACAGAGCCTATCGTTACAACTTTTTGTACAACAACTGTGCTACACGTCCACGAGACATTGTGGCAGAGACGTTGACCCATAACGGAGAAAGTGTTATCTACCAAGAGATCGACAGTCTCTCATCATTCCGCAACCTGATACGTCACTATGGCAAGAATTATAGTTGGCTCACCTTTGGCATCGATATGGCGTTGGGCAAAAACCTTGATGAAACGGCATCGTGGGAAGAACATATGTTTGTACCGCTGATACTTAAAAAAGCCTACGCCGAGGCCACAATCATCGACAGAGAGAGCGGTGCAAAGCGTCCTATGGTAAGCCGTACCACCGAATTATTTCACGCCGACTCTATACCCGTAGGCCCTCCTACTCCCTGGTATATGACACCTATGGTATGCGCACTGGCATTGTTGCTGATAACAGTTGCTATCACGCTATACGATGTGCGCCACAAACGTCTCTCACGATGGTTCGACACCCTATTGGGTATAATTATGTGCCTTGCAGGTATGGTTATCTATTTCCTCATATGCTGCTCAGAGCATCCCGCCACCACCATCAATCTTCACGCCCTATGGCTCACACCGTTGGCTATTATACCGGCCATATTGCCTTATATAAGCAAAGCCATACCGGTAGTGCGATGGTATCATAGAATAAACCTATTACTGCTGCTACTTTTTGTCATACTCATAGTTTGCGGCATACAGCACATTGACATAGCCATCATACCGCTACTTGCCGTATCGGCCATACGTTCGTGCAACTCTTTACATTACTACAAAAGCAAACTTCAACAATGAATAAAATACTTGCCTCAATATTACTCTCGCTGATGGTTGTGCCGGCCGGCGCACAAACATCACACAACGCCCCTCGATTGGTAGTAGGTATTACCGTTGACCAGTTGCGTAGCGACTATTTATATGCCTTGCAACATCTATATGGCGAAAAAGGATTCAAACGGATGATGCAAGGAGGTGTTGTATGCGATAATGTAACATACGACTTCCCTCATCTCGACCGAGCAGTCTCTACGGCAGCCATTCATTCGGGGACAATACCCTTCTACAATGGCATCGTATCGGAAGATGTGTTCGACACTTTTACTCGCAAAGATCGCAGCATACTCTACGATGACCAATTTATGGGCAATGCCACCGATGATAATTTTTCGGCACGCGCCCTGCTCGTTTCTACCCTTAGCGACGAGGTAAAGATTGTAGGCAACGGTCTGGGAAGAGTATATTCCATCGCACCCGATGCAGCTACAGCCATACTATCGGGTGGTCACATAGCCAATAGTGCCTTGTGGATAGACGATGAAAAAGGACGTTGGGTTACAACCACTTATTACTACGATGCACCGGCCTACATTCTGCATCCATACTACACCAACAGTCCCACACAAGTTATAGACACACTTATGTGGCGACCTTGCCGCGCCCCCGAGCAATATACCGCTCTGCCTTATCAGATAACCGACATACCCTATACGCACCGCCTTCCGGCCAAAGAGCATAATCGTTATACCCACTTCAAAACCACTCCGTTTGTAAACAGCGAAGTAACCGATGTGACGATAGACCTGCTGAAGTCGGCTTCATTGGGCAATCGCGGACAGCTCGATATGATAAACGTTGGCTACACACTCGCACCATACAAAAATGGCACAGTGCAAGAGTATGGTATGGAGTTGCAAGATGCCTATGTGCGATTAGATGCCGACCTATCGCGCCTCTTCGAAGCCATCGACAGCAGTGTAGGACTGGAAAACGCTGTTATATTCATAACCTCAACAGGCTATTTCACAGGCGAAGGTCGCGAACCGGCATTCTATAAAATACAATCGGGCGAGTTCTATCCCAAGCGTGCCATATCACTACTCAATATGTACCTGATGGCTCTGTATGGCAACGGTGATTGGGTAACAGGATATAGCCACAACCAAATATACCTCAACCGCAACTACATCAAAGAGCGTGACTTAGAGTTGGAAGAGGTGCGCGATAAAGCCGCACAATTCCTCATCGATATGGAGGGTGTGCAAGATATTTATACCCAACATCGCATTCTATTGCGTAGCACCAACGAGCACACCGACCGTCTGCGCCGAGGGTTATCATCGAAATTATCGGGCGACCTATTTATAGAGTTGGTACCGGGATGGGAAATTGTGTATGAAGACCACAACAACACCCGTCAGTACATTCGCCACAATGCCGTACCGGCACCATTTATGCTGATGGCCCCCCAATTGCCGGCTCAAAAAATCGAATACCCCATTGACGTAACAACCATAGCACCTACGGTTGCACGCATATTACGCATTCGCTCACCCAACGGATGCACTACCCGACCACTCAATATTGTATATCCATAACACATTATACACAAAATTGAGTCTAATTGCATATTTGGCAGTCATCCAATACGCTATTTTTTAGGCACTGCCGAAAAAAATCACTATTTTTGCACCCGTTTGTTGCAAGAACAACATTCCTGCAAAATTTAAAGAAAAAAAATAAATACAACCATATATGGGATTTAATGATTTTCTAAAGAAACTGTTCGGAAACAAGTCGCAACGCGACATCAAAGAAGTAGAGCCTTACATCAAAAAAATCAAGGCTATCTTTCCCGGACTCGAGAAACTATCGAATGACGAGTTGCGCGCTCGCATTGATGTTGTAAAACAAAATTTACAAAAGCGTGTAGTTGCCGAACGTGAGCGTATAGCCACCATTAAGGCCGAGATTGAAAATACCGACTATGACAAACGCGCCCCCATGTGGAGCGAGGTTGACAAACTCGAAAAAGAGATTATCAAGAAACTCGAAGAGGGCTTGGACGAAGCTCTTCCCGAGGTGTTTGCCGTAGTAAAAGAGACCTCACGCCGATTTGCCAACAACGAAGAAATAGTTGTTACTGCCAACCAATTTGACCGCGACTTGGCACCTTCGCACGACTTTGTACGCATCGAAGGCGATAAAGCCATATATCAAAACCATTGGATGGCCGGTGGTAATGAGGTAACATGGAATATGGTACACTACGATGTGCAATTGATTGGTGGTGTGGTACTACACAAAGGCAAAATAGCCGAGATGGCTACCGGTGAGGGTAAAACCCTTGTGGCGACCTTACCCGTATTCCTCAATGCCTTGACCGGAAACGGCGTACACGTAGTGACCGTCAACGACTACCTCTCTAAACGTGACTCGGAGTGGATGGGCCCCTTGTATATGTTCCACGGCCTTTCGGTCGATTGCATTGACAAACACCAACCCAACTCGGAAGCTCGCCGCAAAGCATACGAAGCCGATATCACATTTGGTACAAACAACGAATTTGGCTTCGACTACCTCCGCGACAATATGGCCGGAAATCCGCAAGACCTCGTACAACGTCCTCACAACTACGCCATTGTCGATGAGGTCGACTCGGTACTTATTGACGATGCCCGTACACCCTTGATTATATCTGGTCCCACACCCAAAGGCGAAGACCAAATGTTTGAAGAGTTCTGCCCCAAAGTAGAGGAGCTCGTAAGAACACAACGCACACTCGTAACCCGTATGCTCGCCGAAGCAAAAGAAAAAATTGCATCGGACGACAAGAAAACCAAAGAAGAGGGTGCTATATTGTTGTTCCGTTGCTTCAAAGGTCTGCCCAAGAACAGTGCATTGATACGCTACTTGAGCGAGCCGGGCATCAAAGCATTGATGCTTGAGACCGAGGCCATATATATGGAGCAAAACAACCGCCGCATGCACGAAATCACCGATGACCTATACTTTGTCATTGATGAGAAGAACAACAGCATCGACCTCACCGACAAGGGTATAGATGCAATGACCGGCAAGAGTGCCGATCCCGAATTCTTCGTGCTTCCCAACATCAGCGAACAACTTGCACTCCTCGAGAACGAGAATATCACTCCCGAAGAGCGTCAAATCAAAAAAGACGAATATCTACAAAATTATGCTATCAAAGCCGAGCGCGTACACACCGTACACCAACTCTTGAAAGCATATACCCTCTTTGCACTCAACGACCAATATGTAGTAATAGACAACAAAGTAAAAATCGTTGACGAGCAAACAGGTCGTATTATGTAAGGCCGTCGCTACTCCGATGGTTTGCACCAAGCTATCGAGGCCAAAGAACGTGTAAAGGTAGAAGCTGCCACACAAACCTTTGCCACCATTACGCTGCAAAACTACTTCCGTATGTACAACAAACTTGCCGGTATGACCGGTACTGCCGAAACCGAAGCAAGTGAATTTTGGGACATCTACAAACTCGATGTTGTAACCATACCTACCAACAAACCTATTGCACGTGTCGATATGAACGACCGCGTGTACAAGACCAAACGTGCCAAGTACAATGCCATCATCGAAGAGATTGTTGCAATGGTAGCACAAGGTCGCCCCGTATTGGTGGGTACTACATCGGTAGAAATCTCGGAGTTGTTGAGCCGTATGCTCTCGCAACGCAAGATACAACACAACGTATTGAACGCCAAGTTGCACCAAAAAGAGGCCGAAATCGTAGCCCACGCCGGTGAAAAAGGTGTTGTAACCATCGCTACCAATATGGCCGGTCGTGGTACCGACATCAAGCTCACCCCCGAGGTACGCGAGGCAGGTGGTTTGGCCATCATCGGTACCGAACGCCACGAGTCGCGTCGTGTCGATCGTCAGTTGCGTGGTCGTTCAGGTCGTCAAGGTGACGTGGGTTCTTCGGTATTCTTCGTTTCGTTCGAAGACACCGTAATGCGCCTCTTCGCTACCGACAACGTTGTGAAAATGCTCGACCGTCTTGGTTTTAAAGAAGACGAAATGCTCGAACACAAGATGGTAACAAACTCTATCGAAAACGCACAGCGCCGCGTTGAGGAGAACAACTTTGGTATTCGTAAACGCTTGCTCGAGTACGATGACGTAATGAACACACAACGTAGTGTTATCTACTCAAAACGTCACCACGCACTTATGGGCGAACGCATCGGTATAGATATTCTCGACACCTTCCGCGATATGATAGAGTCGCTCGTCAACGAATACGATGCCGCAACCGACTACGAAGACCTCTCGCTCGAAGTATTCAAAATCTTTGCCATCGAGATGCCCGCCGATGCCAATACCTTCTACGGTATGCGCAAACCCGAACGTATAGAATCGCTCTACAACGCCGTTGTTGAAGCCTTCAAACGCAAAGGCGACCGTATGGCCGAGATAGCACACCTCAACATCAAGCCCTTTGTCGAAGAGCGTCACCTGCAAGGTCTCATCCGCGTGCCCATCACCGATGGCAAGCGCATCTTTGGCATCCCCTGCGACCTGCAAGAGGCTTATGACTCAGAGTCGCGCAGCGTAGTGAAGAACTTCCAAAAGGCTGTAATGTTGATGACCATAGACGAGGCCTGGAAAGAGCACTTGCGCGAGCTCGACCAATTGCGTCAATCGGTACAAAATGCTTCGTATGAGCAAAAAGATCCCTTGTTGATTTACAAACTCGAGTCGTTCAAACTCTTTGAGGAGATGCTCAACAATATGAACCGCAAGGTAATCGCCTTGTTGATGCGTGGCCAAATCTATGTGCAACAACCTCAAGACATACGTCAAGCTGCACCCGAGCAACGCCGTCCTGCTCCCCAATACCGCGAAAGCAAAGAGCAATATCCCGGCTCGGGCTCAATGGAAGCTGCACGCCAAGCTTCGGCCAACCAAGCACCCCAGCCCCGTACACCCATTGTTGCAGCACCCAAAGTAGGCCGCAACGATCCTTGTCCATGCGGCAGCGGCAAAAAATACAAAAACTG
>JAFZDG010000312.1 GCA_017561285.1 Bacteroidaceae bacterium | reverse complement strand
TATAGTAATAACGTAGGACGAATGATTTTTGTCACACTCTTCTCACTATACTTCTACTACAAATCGAGTGGCATATACGTATTGTGCCTATTGCTGGTAGCAACATCCGACTTTCTTTTGGGCTTGTTACTCAGTCGCACCCACCATACCACCGCTCGCAAGTGGTGTGTTGCGGCAAGCGCCATTATCAATATGGGTATGCTATGTTACTTTAAGTACACCACGCTCATTATCGATACCATCAACAACTTTATATCACGTCCCATAGAGTTGTGGGACATCGCCTTGCCTATTGGCATTTCGTTTTTCACCTTCCGCTCGCTCAGCTATGTCATAGATATATACCGAGGCAAATTACAACCTACGACCAATCCGCTCGAATACCTCTTTTTCCTATCGTTCTTCCCGCCTTTGGTAGCCGGCCCCGTTGTTAGAGCCACCGAATTGCTGCCACAAATAAGACTTCGCCCCGAAGTATCGCGCGAGATGTTTGCCGAAGGACTATTCCTCATTATGACTGGTGTATTCAAGAAAGTAGTAATCTCCGATTATATCAGCATCAATTTTGTCGATCGCATATTCGATGCACCCGCCCTATATACCGGTCTTGAAAATCTATTGGGTATATATGGTTATACCCTACAGATATATTGCGATTTCTCGGGCTACTCCGATATGGCCATAGGTATTGCTCTCCTTTTAGGCTTCCGCTTTCCCATCAACTTCGACTCACCCTATAAATCGGCCTCCATTACCGAGTTTTGGCGACGCTGGCACATTACACTTTCGACTTGGTTGCGCGACTACCTTTACATATCGATGGGCGGCAACCGCGTACCCTTGTGGCGTAACTATTTCAATCTCTTTATCACAATGGTCATAGGCGGATTGTGGCATGGAGCATCGTGGCTCTTCGTACTATGGGGTGCATGGCATGGATTGATGCTCGTACTGCACAAGGCCTACCGCAAACTCGTACCGGCTCGGGAACATCGTGGTATCAAAGCCTCATTACTACACATAGCCAACGTACTGCTCACATTCCACATTGTAGCCATTGGCTGGGTATTTTTCCGAGCCGATTCGCTTACAGTTGTTGGCGAGATGGCAACACAGATATTCACACAGTTCCACCCCGAAGTGTTGATGCAATTTGTAGCCGGATATCCTTTTGTCACACTTGCCATCATCATTGGCTATCTACTCCACTACACGCCCCACGATTGGGCGCAGTCTATACAGCGTACCCTCGAATACACACCTCTTGTTGCCAAAGCCATCATCTTTGCACTATTCATTTTCCTTGTATTGCAAGTGCGCTCAAGCCAAGTAGTGCCCTTTATCTACTTACAGTTCTGATAAGTATATTCCTATCATTATTACACAAAAAGGGTGGTCGAGAAAATTCGGCCACCCTTACACTATTTATAAGATACTTATACTATTACAAAGCAATGAGCTTGGGTTGTTTAATTGTAGGTACTACACCGCGTTGCTTCATCTCTTTGTTGAGACGTTGCTTGATAACTTTTGAGGGAGCTGCTGCAGGATTATTAGCCTCGGCAGGAGTTGTAAAGCGAATCTCTGTGATGGGACCCCACTCGCCGTTGATGTTCTTAGCAGCTGCAATAGCCACACACTCTGTATTGGGATCGATTTGGTAGTCGGTTGTAACTTCCTCATAGAAGAACCAGTTGGCCATAGGCATAGGAGGTTCTGTGCAGAGATCGGCCTTGATAGCATCGGCTTGAGGATCGTATTGGTCGGCTGTGTACACTGCAAAACGATAAGCAGCCGATTGATCATTGGGAGTAAATGTTATGAATTGGCTGGGAAGCATCTCACCCCACCAGTCGGCCAACTCATATTTACCCAATGTGATAGTTACATTGGCTTCGCCCTCACCACCCAACGATTCGGTAGTAAGTGTATATACTTGATAGTCGGCCATTGTACCGGCAGCGTCGTATGCTTGGATAAATACTTCGTAATCAGTACCGGGTTGCATATCTTTCCATGTAAATTCTGTCTCGCCCTCGCAAGGAACACCCCACATAGCAATCATTTCGCCCATGTTGCTAAAGCCAAACATAGGAGCAAATTGTGCATATTGTGCTTCCAATTCACCTACAGCACCGGCTACATAAGCATATTTCGATACATCGGCATTGGGTGTAAACTTAAGAGTAAACTCAAACTTTTGTACATCTACCAACTCAACCGCTACTTGAGGATCGCCTACGATAGGAATAGCAGGTGTTGTAAACTCAGCCTTGCGTACGTCACACACTGTACCGTAAGAGTCGTAACCTACAGTTACGAGTGTATAGTCGGTCTTAGGCTCCAAGTTGGCACCCGACATAGCTGCTTGAGGGAAATCTTGCCAGTACGTATCCTTTACTTCAGCATCAACTGTTGCAGCAATGGCATCGTCCGATGCATTGGCAATGCGTACCGAAGGATAGCAAGTAAGCTTAAACGCTTGACAAGATTGTGTACGGGTAATACTTACCAAAACTTGCTCGAGAGTCACTTCCAAGATTTCAATATCGGCAGCAACTTCGCCTTCTACGTTTCTAAACTCAATATAGTCAAGTTTATCAACTACATAACTCTTATAGTTACCCGACTTTTCGATAATCAAAAGGCGGTTGGGATCGATATCTTGTGCAAAAACACTAAGGCACAATATGGCAGATAATAAGGTTAACAAGAACTTTTTCATAATTTCACAAATTTAATGGTTTCTGATTGAATGTTGATAAAATAAATACCGGCAGGTAGATGTGCTACATCTATTGCCTCGCCGTTCCAAGAGGGAACTTGCATTACGAGCATACCGGTTGCCGAATAAAGATTCATTTCATTTCCAAACAAATCTTCTCCACCCTTAATTATCAAATTGCTTTGTACGGGGTTGGGGGTAACGACCATTGCAGATGCTTCCTTAACAGACTCTACCGAAGCAGATTCTTCAAAAGAAATTTTGCTCACATTTTTCAAATCGAAGGTCGTACCGGCATCATTTTCACTATGCAATACACTGAAGCTACTTGACGCAAATTCAATTTTGCTGATACTTTTTACAGTAATCTCTACCGGCGCAGCCTCGGTATCATAAGAGTGAATACGAATAACCTTATCAGCCTTCGACATCGTTGCTACCGACATCATCAGCGCAACGGCAATCATTGGGTAATAATTTATTCTCATAATTCTACAAATTTATACATCTGCGAATATATACACTTTTAAACTTAAATGCAAATTTTAGGCATACAATTATTATATTTTTTATAAATTGAATCATTATGACAAACAACAGCAAACACAAAACTCATATTTCCAAAACTCGCAAAAACAAAAATTTCTATATCGTTAAACAAAATAATGAAAATATTTACACAGTTTTTAATTAGCAACCCACTTATATGATAGCACGACAATACACATATTAATATAAGATACTTGCAAGGTATAGCATTTTGTCGTACCTTTGCACATATATCAGTGTATTAATGAACTAACTATATTATCAACAATGAAACATTTCAAAAAATTCATTTTGCCCGCTGTGGCTATCATTACATCTATGACAAGTTGCCAAACAACACCTGTCACCGATGGCGACTACAACAATTATCCGGCCTACAAAGGTGACGACCTCGAAATGACCGTAGGTGAAAACGGCACACAATTTACTCTTTGGTCGCCCACTGCCGACAGTGCTATGATACGCATCTACAACGATGGCATAGAAGGCGAAGCTATTGAGACTCGATATATGGAGCGCAAAGACCAACAAAATCCCTGGCGTGCCACATTTGAGGATGCCCTTTATGGCAAGTTCTATACCTTCAGTATTTTCCACAACGGAGAATGGCTTGCCGAAACACCCGGAGCATACGCTCGTGCTGTAGGCGTAAACGGCAAACGTGCCGCCATTATTGATATGGCAACAACCAACCCCGAAGGTTGGGAAAACGATGTTCGTCCCGCACTCGACAAGTTTACCGACATTATCATCTACGAGATGCACCATCGCGACTTCTCGATACACGCCTCGGCCGGCAACCAATATGGCGGCAAATTCCTGGCTCTCACTCAAGAAGGCACCCGTTCGCCCGAAGGCGAAATGACCGGTATCGACCACCTCAAGGAGTTGGGTATTACACACGTACACATCTTGCCCTCATACGACTACGGCTCGGTCGATGAAAGCCGTCCCGACAGCGCACAATACAATTGGGGTTATGATCCTGTCAACTATAACACTCCCGAAGGATCTTATTCGACCAACGCATTTGACCCCGCTACTCGTATTCGCGAAATGAAACAAATGGTGCAAGCGCTCCACAAAAACGGCATTCGCGTCATACTCGATGTGGTATATAACCACACCTATATCAACGATGGCTCTAACTTCAGCCTCACCACTCCCGGATATTATTACCGTCACAAAGAAGATGGCAGCTATGCCGATGCATCGGCCTGCAATAACGAAACAGCCAGCGAACGCGAAATGGTGCGCAACTACATCGTCAATTCAGTTCTCTATTGGGCCAACGAATACCACTTCGATGGTTTCCGTTTCGACTTGATGGGAATTCACGACATTGAAACAATGAAAGCCGTACGCGCCGAATTGGATAAAATAGATCCCACTATATTTATCTATGGCGAAGGCTGGGCTGCTCAAGCGCCCGTCATACCCGGCGAGCAATGTGCCATGAAAGCCAACGCATATAAAATGCCCGGTGTAGCGGTATTCAGCGACGATTTGCGCGATGGCGTGAAAGGACACTTCAGCCAAGCTACCGGTCGCGGTTTTGCTACCGGAGCCCAAGAGTGTGAAGAGAGTGTAAAATTTGGCATTGTGGGTGCTATACAACATCCTCAAATCAACTACGAACTCGTAAACTACTCAAAAGCGCCCTACACCAACCATCCCACACAAGTCATAAACTACGTTTCGTGCCACGATGATATGTGTCTGACCGACAAGTTGCGTGCTTCAATGCCCGATGCCGATGAAAAAGCACTGCAACGCTATGCCCGATTGGCACAAACCATAGTTTTCACTTCACAAGGTGTACCCTTTATGTTTACCGGTGAAGAGATTTTCCGCGATAAGAAAGGTGTACACAACAGCTTTTGCTCACCCGACGAAATAAATGCTATCGATTGGAGTCTGAAACACAGCAACCGCGAACAATTTGACTACTACCGCAACCTCATACAATTGCGTAAATCACACCCCGCATTCCGTTTGGCTACCGCCGAAGAGGTATGCAAGCATTTGCAATTTATTGAGAATACGCCCGAGCAAGTTGTAGCCTATACACTCAACGACAATGCTGGCGGCGATGAGTGGAACCAAATAGTCGTAGCCTTCAACGGCAGCGACCAATCGGCCGAAATAGAGATACCCGAAGGCAACTGGATGATAATAGCCAACGATGGCAGTATAGACCTCACCGGCAGCAACAAATTGGAAGGCTCAAAAGCTACCATTGCAGCAAGTGCAGCCCTCATTTTGGCACGCTGATTGACTGCCATCGGCTTTGCGATAGAAAAAATTTAACATTTAAAAAATCATAATTAACCCGAGACGGTCGTAAGATTTGTCTCGGGTTTTGCCATTATTCGAGGAATAATTGTATCTTTGTAGCAAAATTTGGTGTATTATGGCCGACAATGCAAAGGTAGTTCTCACATCACTAAGCTCACTCATCAACGAGCTTCGATTGCAACATGCTAATTTACAAGCACGATGCAACGAATTGCAGGCACAACTGGATGCAAAACAAAGCGAGATAGAGCAACGTGACAAAAAGATAGAAGAACTCACCAACGAACTTGCACAAAGCAACGTCCGCTATAAAAATCTACAAATCTCGCAAAGAGCCGAGTTGGAAACTCAGCAACTGCAAGAAAACAAAGAAAGATTTGCCAAATTGGTGCGGGAAATAGATAAGTGTATCACTCTACTTAACGAATAATATCATGGATGTTTCTGAGTACTTCAAGATAAATGTGAAGCTCAACGATATAGAGCACCCTTTCAGCCTCACTGTTAAGCGTAACACCGAGGAAGAGAAGATATTTCGTGATGCTACGAAGATGATAAACGCATACTACGAAGAGTATAAAAAACGATTTAAAGGGATGGATAGCACATCCTATTACGGTATGGTAGCACTACTCACTGCGAGACTTTATATAGAGACCTCTAACGAAAAGAAAAATTTAGAAGCCACTATCGGTGAGTTGGAAAAAGAATTAGCAGCTTATCTCAACCAAAACAAATAATACGCTCCTCTCTTTGAGGTCGAATTATATACAGTACTAACAATTACCGCACCATAGGCATAACCTTATTAAGGCTATGCATATGGTGTTTTTATATAACTAATTAATCATTGAAATGGAAAACATTATACTAACAATCAGTCTGGTAGTGGTAGCGCTCATTATAGGAGCGGTTGTAACCCACTTGATCAACAAAACTTTGCTTGCCAATCGAGCCAAAGCTATTATTGACGAAGCGCAAAAAGAGGCCGAAGTGCTTACAAAAAATAAGCTTCTCGAAGTCAAAGAAGAGTTCTTGCAAAGAAAAGCCGAACTCGAAAAACAAGTAAACTCGCGCAACTCTAAGTTGCAATCGGCCGAGGCCAAACTCAAACAACGCGAAATGCAACTCAAC
>JAFZDG010000311.1 GCA_017561285.1 Bacteroidaceae bacterium | reverse complement strand
TAAAACACACCGAGTTGAACTTGTGGAACAAAATACGCACTCGCACACTGCAAGGCCGTCGCACAGGCGTTGGCACAACAGCCGAAGGCGATATGATTGCATCACTTGGCTTGCGCTACGGCACAGAAGAGGCTACAGCCATGTCGGAGAATGTTCACCGCACATTGGCTTTGGCTGCATATCGTTCTTCGGTAGAACTTGCCCGCGAGCGTGGTGCATTTGAAATTTTCGATGCCAAGCGAGAGGCAAATAATCCTTTCATCAACCGATTGAAGGAAGCCGATCCCGAGTTGTACGACTTGATGGTACAATATGGTCGCCGCAACATTGCCTGCCTTACTATTGCCCCCACCGGCACAACAAGCCTTATGACACAAACAACATCGGGTATAGAGCCTGTATTCTTACCGGTGTACAAGCGCCGCCGTAAAGTAAACCCCAACGATCCCGATATACACCCCAACTTCTGGGACGAAAACGGCGATGCTTTTGAGGAGTATGTTGTTTACCACCACAAGTTTATCACCTGGATGGAGGCCAACGGTTTGGAGGTTAAGAGCAACTATAGCCAAGAGGAAATAGACGAACTCGTTGCACAATCGCCCTACTTCAAAGCCACATCAAACGATGTGGACTGGTTGCAAAAAGTGCGTATGCAAGGTCGCGTACAAAAGTGGGTAGACCACTCTATCAGCGTTACCATCAACTTGCCAAGCAACGTCAGTGAAGAGCTTGTAAACGATCTCTATGTAGAAGCATGGCGCTCGGGATGTAAAGGTTGTACTGTATATCGCGATGGCTCACGCTCGGGTGTACTCGTCTCGGCCAATAAAGAGAAAGAGGAGAAAGAAAAACGCAAAGCAGCCGAGCTTGCTGCTGCCGAGGCTGCTTTGGAACAACCTACTATTGCACACAAGCGCCCCATAGAGCTTGATGCCGACGTAGTTCGCTTCCAAAACAACAAAGAAAAGTGGATTGCCTTTGTAGGTCTGCTCAACGACAAGCCCTATGAAATTTTCACCGGTCTTGCCGATGACGAAGATGGTATATTCTGCCCCAAAAACGTCACTAAGGGTAAGATTATCAAAGCCGTAGATCCCGATGGAAACAAACGATATGACTTCCAATTCGTCAACAAACGTGGCTACAAGACAACCATTGAAGGCTTGTCGGACAAGTTTAACCCCGAGTATTGGAACTATGCCAAGCTCATATCGGGCGTATTGCGCTATGGTATGCCCATAGACCAAGTATTGAAACTCGTAGCCAGTCTTGAGCTCGACAGCCAAACCATCAACACATGGAAAAACGGTGTTGAGCGAGCCTTGAAGAAATACCTCCCCAACGGTATGCAAGCCAGCGGACAAACTTGCCCCAACTGCAAACAAGAGAGTCTCATCTACCAAGAAGGCTGCCTCATCTGCACCAACTGTGGCACATCACGTTGTGGATAACAACAAGACAGAGTGTAGGATTATCCCTACACTCTGCTCTACTATATAAGTATATAATCGTCCTAAACGCCACGCGCGACAAACTAATTGTAGCTTGTCGCGCGTGCGTACTTTTTTAGATCAAGGTAGAAACTATCAGGCTTTGATATCTACCTCTTCTTTCATGTCAAGCTCGTTACGCTCCTTATCAAAGAAACGATACTCGAGCAATGCAAGCGACTGGTCGGGAATAATCTTGAAGCGGAATGAATATTTGGCTTTCCATTGCCACTTCAAAGACAACAATCCACCCTTGTCAAGATAGGCTGCTACATAAGGATGCACATGTAGCGAAAAGTCGGGTTTCTTGAGTTTCAACACCATATAAGCTATCTTATCTTCGAGACGATCGGTAAATAGCATCGATGGTTGAATAATACCTTTGCCATGACATGTAGGACACTCCTCGCTGGTAGTAATATCCAGTGCAGGTCGTACACGTTGGCGTGTAATTTGCATAAGACCAAATTTGGTAAGCGGCAATATATTGTGACGGGCGCGATCATTGGCCATAAGCTCACGCATACGGTCGTACAGACGCTGACGGTTTTCGGCATCTGCCATATCAATAAAGTCGATAACGATAATACCACCCATATCACGCAATCGCAATTGACGCGCTATCTCTTCGGCTGCGTTGAGGTTCACCTCTATCGCATTACTTTCCTGATTGGTGGCATTCTTCGCTCTGTTACCGCTATTCACATCTATCACGTGCAGAGCTTCGGTATGCTCAATAATAATATATGCACCGCTTTTGAATGATACGGTCTTACCAAATGAAGACTTAACTTGTTTGGTCAGTCCAAAATTGTCGAATATAGGCAACTCACCGTCATACAGTTTGACGATGCCGGCCAACTCGGGCGCAATAATGCTGACATAGTTGTGTATTTGCTGATATGCGGCACGATCGTTTACATAGATATTCTCGAACGAAGGGCTGAATATATCTCGCAACATACCTACGGCTCTGCTTGTCTCCTCATATACCAGAGCCGGAGCTTTTTCTTTTTTACGCACACACTCCATACTGTCTTCCCAACTTTGCACGAGCGACTTCATCTCGTTATTAAGTTCGGCAACGCGTTTGCCTTCGGCAACAGTGCGCACGATAACACCGAAATTTTTCGGCTTAATACTCTGAATAAGTTGTCTCAATCGAGCACGCTCTTCGCTCGATTTGATTTTTTGCGATACCGATACTTTGTCGGCAAATGGTATGAGAACCAAGAAACGTCCGGCAAAAGAGATTTCGGCAGTCAGACGCGGACCTTTGGTTGATATGGGTTCTTTGGTTACTTGCACCAATATCTCTTGACCTACAGTGAGTGCGTCGGCAATTGTTGATTCTTTCTCAAGAGGTTTCTGCATCGTAAACTTCGACAGGGCTATGTTCTTTTTACCTTCGCCTCGTTGGGTTTTGGTATATACTGCCGAGGTGGTAAAGTTGGGACCTAAATCGAGGTAATGCAGAAAAGCATCCTTTTCGTAACCTACATCGACAAATGCAGCATTGAGACCCGGCATCAACTTTTTGACACGACCAAGATAGATGTTTCCTACCGCATAAGATATATTATGCGGCTCTTTTTGCAACTCTACAAGACGTTTGTCTTCTAAGAGCGCAATCGAAACCTCTTTGGGCTGTACGTCAATTACGAGTTCTGATGACATATATTTGCATTTGGGTTACTGTGTAAGAGGTATTGTGGTAGGCTTACCTCTTTTGAGCCATCTACTTAAATCAAGAAAAGAACAAACTTAATGACAAAACTATCAATAAGTTTGTTCTTTTTTGACGATTGCATTTTGAAAGTTTGTCAATCAAAAGAAGATTTATAGATTATTTCTTCTTATGACGATTCTTTCTCAATCTTTTTTTACGTTTGTGTGTGGCCATCTTGTGACCTTTTCTTTTTTTACCGTTAGGCATAGTTGTATATTTTAAGTGTTCAAAAATTAATTCTCAATTATTTTACTTCATTCATAAATACCTTAGCAGGTTTGAATGCGGGAATATTGTGAGCAGGGATAATGATAGTAGTCTCTTTAGAGATGTTACGTGCAGTTTTTTGAGCACGTTGTTTCACGATAAAGCTACCAAAGCCTCTCAAATATACGTTTTCGCCTTTACTCAAAGAGTCTTTCACTGTCTCCATGAATTTCTCTACTGTTTCAAGAACTACGGCTTTCTCAATACCTGTGCTTTTCGAAATCTCGTTTACGATATCAGCTTTTGTCATTGTTCTAACGTTTTACGATTATATTAATATGAATTTTCTAAATTTTCGGATTGCAAATATAGTGCTTTTTTGTTGTATTTCAAAAACTTAATAAATAAAAAATCTATCTGCGATTAAATATTTACCTTCTATATTGGCAAAACGGATGCAAATATCGTTATTTTTATCGACTTATACTATTTTTTCGACCAATTTTTGGCCTCTTATAGTGCAATTTTTTCGCAATAATACTGGTACAAAGCCATAACATCGCGCACGTATGTTGTTGTTTGCCGCCCTCTGAAGTATCCCAACCGGCACACTTCATCGTTATAATACTGCGGATTGGACTTCATATACATGGCTTCTTCTACTTCTCCATACCATATTTGCTCATTTTTGCCATATTTCTTGGCAAGCGAAATAGCATCCAACACGTGACCGATACCGGCATTATAGGCTGCCAACATAAATTTAACCTCTTCTTCCGGCTCTCTTACACTCACCAAACTGCGTTGTATGGCTTGCAATGTTGCTACTGCCACTTTTACATTCGAGTCGGTGTTGGCTATGCTATCGGCACTCAATCCAAAGGCTGCTGCCGTAGCCGGCATAAGTTGCATAATACCTTTAGCACCACGCCACGACACTACGGTTGAATCAAATCGCGACTCATGATATGCCATCGCTGCCAATAAGCGCCAGTCCCAATCTATCGTTTTGGCTTCACGCTTAAATATTTCGTCAAAAGGCGATATTCGCCCTTCGGCTACAGACATAATTGACGACTCGCTCATTTTCTTACTCTTCTCAAAGTAGCGATTACCTATCTCTTCTATCGTCTTGATTACATGGGGTTGTGCCATCCATTCATCGACAGCCTGTGCCAAGTACTTACAATCTTTGCGAACAGCCCATTGCATACGTTGCGCAAAACTCACTTTAACATATATATCGAGATTGCTATAATAGGTACGCCCCATACGAGCTAAGTTGGCATCGGCCAATGTATAATCAATCTTACCATCGGCTACCATATCTATGAGATCTTCAGTGACAACCGAATCGTTCTCAAAAACACATATATTAATACCACCACCCAACTCATTGTTGAGTCGGATGAGTCGTTGCTCATATTTCGAGCCCTTCTCTACATAGATATCTTTTCCTACCAACTCTACAACATCGGCTACGGGATTGTCATTGCGTTGCACCAATACCTGTTCGCAAATTTTTTCCGGTCCGCAATACAACAACTGTTCCCTTGAGTTACCAATAATGGGCACGTCATAGGCAATCAAATCGGCCACTGTGTCTTGTAGCATTTGCGTAAGCATACCTTCATTGGCAGCAACGATAACTTTTAGGCTTAACCCATTATCATCGGCAAATTGTTTCACCACCTCATACTCATATCCTCTGGCCTCTCCTTTATAATAGAAATAAGAGGTAGAACCCATCAGTGTGAGTACACGCAGCTCACCTCTTGCCTTGATGGCATCAAAGTCGTTTTCAAGACTTGTCTTCGGCGTGTTACAACATACCCATAACATCGATATGCAGCACAGACACACCAATAACCATAGTTGTGATATTCTATTTACACTTTTCTTCATATATACTATATACAAAATCGAGGAGCTACGAAATATACTTTCGCACTCCTCAATACTCTATCTATTATGTCGCATCCGGTCAACTATCGTCTTATCTTGTGCGAAATATAGTCTTTCATCATATCTATAGCCACCTTGTTATGACCACCTTGAGGTATTATCAAATCGGCATAACGCTTGGTAGGCTCAATATGCTGCAAGTGCATAGGTCTCAACACCTTCTCATAGCGGTCTATAACCATCTCAACCGTACGACCGCGCTCAATAATATCGCGATTGATAACACGAATGAGTCGCTCATCGCTATCGGCATCCACAAATATTTTCACATCGAGCATATTGCGCAACTGTTCATCGCACAATATGAGGATGCCTTCTACAATGATAATCTCTTGTGGCTCAACGTGTATCGTCTCGGGTTGACGAGTGCAAGTAAGGTAGGAATAGGTAGGTTGCTCAATTGCCTTACCGGCTTTGAGTTGTTTGAGTTGCTCCACAAGCAGTTCCCACTCAATAGCTGCCGGCTCATCAAAGTTAAGTTTAAGCCTCTCTTCCAAAGGCAAATGGCTGCTATCGCGGTAGTACGAGTCTTGCGGTATGACAGCGACTTCGCCATCACAGAAACTCTCTACTATCTTACGCACGACAGTAGTTTTACCCGATCCGGTTCCGCCAGCTATTCCTATTACTATCATAAGGTGCTAATGCTAATATTTATCAATAAACAAAACGGCCCTTCTCAGACTCGATAATAAGCTCATTGTGATCGCACTCTTCTACACGACCTACAATTTGAGCATCGATACCAAAGCTTTGAGCTATCTCTATGACTTGTGCTGCATCTTCGGGCGACACATACACCTCCATACGATGGCCCATATTGAATACCTTGTACATCTCTTTCCAGTCGGTACCCGATTGCTCTTGTATGGTGCGGAACAGAGGAGGAATGGGGAATAAATTATCTTTGATGACACGCTTATTCTCAACGAAGTGCATAACTTTGGTTTGAGCACCACCCGAGCAGTGTACCATACCATGCACACGAGGACGCATCGCATCGAGCAATTTCTTGATAACAGGTGCGTACGTACGTGTGGGCGAAAGCACCAATTTACCGGCATCAATATCAACACCTTCAACTGCATCGGTCAGTTTCAAACCACCCGAATATACCAACTCATCGGGTACTGCATTATCGTAGCTTTCGGGATACTTTTGAGACAAGTACTTGGCAAATACATCGTGGCGTGCCGATGTCAATCCGTTACTACCCATACCGCCATTATACTCTTTCTCATAGTTGGCCTTACCGTACGAAGCCATACCTACAATCACATCGCCTGCAGCAATATTAGCATTATCTATCACGTCACTACGGCGCATACGGCAGGTTACAGTACTATCTACAATAATAGTACGCACCAAATCGCCCACATCGGCTGTTTCGCCACCGGTTGCATAGGCATTTACACCCATCTCACGCAATTCCGACAGCAACTCTTCTGTGCCATTGATAATGGCCGATATTACCTCTCCGGGCACGAGTAGCTTGTTGCGACCAATGGTAGAAGAGACCAAAATATTATCGGTTGCACCCACACACAAAAGGTCGTCAATATTCATAATGAGTGCATCTTGTGCTATACCTTTCCATACCGACAAATCACCGGTCTCACGCCAATACATATAGGCTAATGACGATTTGGTACCTGCACCATCGGCATGCATGATGTTGCAATACTCTTCATCACCACCCAATATATCGGGTATGATTTTGCAGAAAGCACGAGGATACAGACCTTTGTCTATATTCTTTATGGCGTTGTGCACATCTTCTTTCGATGCCGACACACCACGCAAGTTGTAACGTTGATCGCTCATATTATTATGTGTATATTTTTTAATCCAACTTCATTACGGCAAGGAACGCTTTTTGAGGCACCTCTACAGTACCTATCTGCTTCATACGCTTCTTACCTTTCTTTTGTTTCTCCAATAGTTTGCGTTTACGGCTTATATCACCACCATAACACTTGGCGGTAACATCCTTGCGAACAGCCTTTATCGTTTCGCGAGCAATAATCTTGGCACCAATGGCTGCTTGAATAGCAATATCAAATTGCTGACGAGGTATCAACTCCTTCAACTTTTCACACATACGGCGACCAAAAGTCACTGCATTATCTACGTGCGTAAGGGTTGACAAGGCATCAACACTCTCTCCATTGAGAAGGATATCGAGTTTTACCAATTTACTTTCGCGGAAGTCGTGTATGTGATAGTCGAACGAGGCATAACCCTTCGATATCGACTTGAGTTTGTCATAGAAGTCTATCACAATCTCACCCAAAGGCATATCATAAATCAACTCAACACGATTGCCCGATATATACTCTTGCTTGATAAGTTCTCCACGCTTGCCCAAGCAAAGCGACATAATGGGGCCAATATAGTCGGTAGCCGTAATGACCGATGCACGTATGTATGGCTCTTCGATATGGTCTATCATTGTAATATCGGGCAATCCCGATGGATTGTGTACCTCACTCTTATTGCCTTTCTTATCATATACCATATACGATACGTTGGGCACTGTAGTGATTACGTCCATATCAAACTCTCTATCGAGACGCTCTTGCACAATCTCCATATGCAACAAGCCCAAGAATCCGCAACGGAAACCAAATCCCAATGCAGCCGAAGACTCGGGTTGGAAAGTGAGTGAGGCATCGTTGAGTTGAAGTTTTTCGAGCGAGGCGCGAAGATTTTCAAAATCCTCTGCATCAATAGGATATACACCGGCAAACACCATAGGCTTCACCTCTTCAAAGCCATCGATGGCAGCATCGCAAGGACGTTGCACATGCGTGATGGTATCGCCCACTTTTACCTCCTTAGAGGTTTTAATGCCCGATATAATGTAGCCTACATCACCGGCACTCAAACTTGCACGTGGAACCATATCGAGCTTCAACACACCTATTTCATCGGCATCATACTCCTTACCGGTAGCCACAAACTTCACCATATCGCCTTTGCGAATCGTTCCGTTACATATCTTAAAGTATGCAATAATACCTCTGAACGGATTGAATACCGAGTCGAAGATAAGACATTGCAATGGCGCATTCACATCGCCTTTGGGAGCAGGGATTCGCTCTACTATAGCGTTGAGAATATCCTCTACACCAATACCGGTCTTACCACTGGCACGTATTATCTCATCGCGGCTACAGCCCAATAATTCTATAATTTGATCTTCAACCTCCTCGGGCATTGCACTGTCCAAGTCCACTTTATTGACCACCGGAATGATTTCCAAATCGTTCTCAATGGCCATATAAAGATTTGAAATTGTTTGAGCCTGAATACCTTGCGATGCATCGACAATGAGTAGTGCGCCCTCACAGGCTGCAATAGAACGCGACACCTCATACGAGAAGTCAACGTGTCCCGGCGTGTCAATAAGGTTGAGAACATATTTTTCGCCACCACACACATACTCCATTTGTATAGCATGGCTTTTGATTGTAATACCACGCTCTCTCTCCAAATCCATATCATCAAGCACCTGATTTTGCAAGTCCTTTCCGGCTACGGTATTGGTATATTCAAGCAAACGGTCGGCAAGAGTACTCTTACCATGGTCTATGTGTGCAATGATGCAAAAATTACGTATATGATTCATATATATTGTATGTCGTATAAACTTTCTTAGTTACCCATTTCCGACAAGAATTTGATACGGATCAGTCGTATCTCTTCTTCGGTATAATCCATACCAAACTCATTTATAGCATCTTCGAGGCTATCACTTTCGCTCTCTTTGAAATATTCAAATATCTCCTCAATATGGTCTTCTTCCATAATCTCGCTCAAGAAGTAATCGATATTGATTTTAGTACCCGAATATACAATTGCCTCCACTTCATCAAGTAGCTCATCGAAATCGAGATCTTTCGATTCGGCCAGCTCATCGAGGGCTATTTTACGGTCGATTGCCTGGATAATAGATACTTTAAGTTTCGATTTATTGGCAATTGTACGCACGCGCAAATCTTCGGGACGCTCTATCTCATTTTCATCGACATGGAGTTTTATCACTTTTATAAACTCTTCTCCATAACGTTTTGCTTTACCTGCACCTACACCGGGTATGTTTTGCAACTCCTCGATAGTGATAGGATAGGTTGTAGCCATAGCCTCGAGTGAGGGGTCTTGGAAGATAATGTAAGGAGGCAGTTCAAGACGCTTGGCCATTTTCTTGCGCAAGTCTTTAAGAATAGAGAACAATTCAGGGTCTACCGCACACGATGCACCACCTTTCAATGGCATCTCTTCCTCAATCTCCTCGAAATCTACATCTTTTACAATCTTAAACGATTGAGGCTTATCGAGGAACTTACGTCCGGATGGTGTAACCTTCAGCAAACCATAGTTCTCTATCTCTTTGACAAGATATCCGCCTATAAGTGCTTGGCGTATTACAGCATTCCAAGTCTTTTCGTCATCACCTTGGCCGCAACCAAACACCTCCAAGTCGTCGTGCATATAGGCAGCTACTTGGCTGGTCTTGTTGCCCATTAAAACATCTATAATATGTTCGGTCTTAAATTCTTCTTTGAGAGCTATTACCGTTTCTATTACGGCACATAAAAGGTCTTTTGCTTCCACTTGTTTCTTAGGATTTAAACAATTATCACAGTTACCGCAATTTTCTTCTTTATACTCTTCACCGAAGTAGTGTAAGAGAAGTTTACGGCGACATAGTGACGACTCGGCATATGCAGCAGTCTCCATCAACAACTGCTTGCCTATCTCTTGCTCGGCAATAGGCTTGCCTTGCATAAATTTCTCAAGTTTCTGTAGGTCTTTATTTACATAGAACGTTATACACTGACCTTCACCACCATCTCTACCGGCTCTACCGGTCTCTTGGTAGTACCCTTCAAGGCTTTTGGGTATATCGTAGTGTATAACATATCTCACATCGGGTTTGTCAATACCCATACCGAAGGCTATTGTTGCAACAATCACATTTACCTTTTCGAGCAAAAATGCATCTTGGTTTTCGGTACGAGTTACCGAGTCCATACCTGCATGGTATGGCAATACTTTAATACCATTCACGCTCAACAATTCGGCCAATTCTTCTACCTTCTTGCGGCTCAAACAGTATATAATACCCGATTTTCCTTCTTGCTGCTTGATGTATTTGATAATATCTCTATCTACATTGGCTGTTTTAGGACGCACTTCATAGTAGAGGTTGGAACGATTGAACGATGACTTAAAGACAGCCGCATTGGTCATTCCCAAGTTTTTCTGAATATCGTGCTGTACCTTGGGGGTTGCTGTAGCCGTAAGAGCTATCACCGGTCTGTTACCTATCTCATTGATAATTGGACGAATGCGACGATACTCAGGACGGAAGTCATGGCCCCACTCCGATATACAGTGCGCCTCATCGACAGCGTAGAAAGAGACATTAATTTGCTTTAGAAACTCTATATTTTCTTCTTTGGTAAGCGATTCGGGGGCTACATAGAGCAACTTGGTTTTACCACAAAGTATATCAGATTTTACCAAGTCGATGGCAGCCTTGTTGAGCGATGAGTTGATAAAGTGCGCCACTCCATCTTCTTCGCTAAAGTTGCGCATAGCATCCACCTGATTCTTCATCAGTGCAATGAGTGGCGATATAACAATAGCCGTACCATCGAGCATAAGTGAGGGCAACTGGTAACACAATGATTTGCCTCCACCGGTGGGCATAAGCACAAAGGTGTCTTTGCCATCAAGTAGATTGCGGATAATTGCCTCTTGGTTACCTTTGAATGTGTCGAACCCGAAGTTTTTCTTCAGCGCTTCGACCAATTTATTCTTTGTTGCCATAATGTAGTATTTGTGATGATACCTAAAATATGGGCAGAATTACTACCCAAAAACAAATTTATAAATAACCTACGAACTCTACCAAGTTTTTTACCAAAAAATTTTAGGAAATTTTCAATCTGCTTGTTCTTTCAAACTTTTCGGCTGCATATTCGCGGGTAATATGCAACTTTTTAACCTTCGATGCGGGCATTTCATACATAGCATCGATCATGATCGATTCTACGATAGAGCGCAATCCTCTTGCTCCAAGTTTGTACTCTACGGCTGTATCTACCACATAGTCGAGCACCTCATCGTCAAAGGTCAACTCAATGCCATCAATGGCAAAAAGTTTTTGATACTGGCGAATAATAGAGTTGCGAGGCTCTGTAAGAATGCGGCGCAATGCGGCTCTATCAAGAGGCTCAAGGTGTGTGAGTATGGGCAAGCGGCCTATAATCTCGGGTATAAGGCCAAATGAGCGTAAATCTTGAGGAGCGATATATTGCAATAGATTTTCACGATCTACCAAGTCTTTGGCATCATTATTATAACCCACCACATGGGTGTTGAGGCGCATAGCAATCTTACGCTCTATGCCTTCAAATGCGCCACCACATATAAATAATATATTCTTGGTATCTATCGAAATCATTTTTTGCTCGGGGTGTTTGCGACCGCCTTGTGGTGGCACATTCACTACCGATCCTTCGAGCAACTTGAGCAAGCCCTGTTGCACACCTTCACCGCTTACATCGCGCGTAATGGAGGGATTGTCGCCCTTGCGTGCTATCTTATCTATCTCATCGATAAATACTATACCACGTTCAGCGGCTGCCACATCATAATCGGTTGCTTGCAACAATCGCACAAGAAGGCTCTCGACATCCTCTCCCACATAACCGGCCTCTGTAAGTACGGTTGCATCGACAATGGCAAAGGGAACTTTGAGCATCTTGGCTATGGTACGAGCCAAAAGTGTCTTACCCGTACCGGTGCGACCTACAAGTATAATATTCGATTTTTCAATCTCGACATCATCCTTTCCAACCGTTGCAGCGGGTTGCAACAAACGCTTGTAGTGATTATACACAGCTACCGACAGATAGCGTTTGGCATCGTCCTGACCAATGACATATTGATCAAGGAAGTTTTTTATTTCGGTAGGACGAGGCAATGATTCATAGTCAATAGCCCATTTATCGGTTATTGCTTTTTTATTTTTGCTATTGGCATCGGCAACAAATCCGGCATCTTTGCACAGGTTGTATGCCTGCTGAACACACTCGGCACATACCGAGCCACTGCGACCTGTGAGTAGCGGACGAGTGGGTGACTCTCCCCTACCACACAAGCAGCATTTTTCTATATCATCTTTTTTGGCCATATATTACTTTTTCTCTCTTATAAGCACTCTATCTATCATACCATACTCACACGCCTCTTGTGCAGTCATCCAATAGTCGCGATCAGAGTCATTCCATACCTTCTCATAGTCGTTGCCCGAATGATCGGCGATGATGGTATAGAGTTCTTTTTTGAGTTTCTGAATTTCACGTGCTGTAATCTCAATATCCGATGCCTGACCTTGAGCGCCACCCATAGGTTGGTGTATCATCACTCGCGAGTGTTTGAGAGCATAACGTTTGCCTTTCTCTCCGGCTACGAGCAACACAGCGGCCATAGATGCAGCCATACCGGTACATATAGTCGATATATCGCATCCGATGTATTGCATTGTGTCGTAAATACCCAATCCGGCATATACCGAGCCACCGGGACTGTTGATATAGATAGAAATATCTTTGCCGGGATCGGCACTATCGAGATATAGCAATTGGGCTTGTATCACATTGGCTGTATAGTCATCGATGGGTGTACCCAAGAAGATGATACGATCCATCATCAAACGTGAGAAGACATCCATTTGAGTAACATTCAACTGACGCTCCTCCATAATCGAGGGCGAAAGATAACTATTATTGACAAACTGAGAGTATTGATCAAATGCCAATCCATTCATACCCATATGCTTTACAGCAAAATCTCTAAAATCCTTACTCATATTATAATGTATTATTATTTTACACCTATCAGATTGCATATATACATATATAGTATATAACAATATAGATACAAAGATAGTACAATCACTCGAAATATTATCAAGTTTACTTGAATATT
>JAFZDG010000310.1 GCA_017561285.1 Bacteroidaceae bacterium | reverse complement strand
TTTACGAAAACTACCCGCCATCGATAATATAAAGTATTACTTTTTCTTCTTATATTTGCATTTGACATTGTCAAAGCACACATTATTTGGCACACTTGTTTATGCCAACCGTTGTTCTTAAACTATAAATTAAAAACGATAAAGAATATACCACTATGATAAAAGCAGCAGTTGTAGGCTATGGAAATATAGGCCGCTATGTTATTGAAGCATTGAAAGCATCGACCGACTTTGAAATTGCAGGCATCGTTCGTCGCGACAGCAACAACATTCCCGAAGAGTTGAAACCCTATAAAGTCACAAGCAATCTTGCCGAATTGAAGGCCGATGTTGCTATTCTCTGTACCCCTACCCGCAAGGTTGAAGAGTATGCTTTGCAGGCGCTTGAATTGGGTATGAACACAGTCGACAGCTACGATATTCACTCAAGCATTATCGATCTGCGCAACAGCCTCGACAAGAAAGCCCGCCAATGCGGCAGAGTATCTATCATATCGGCCGGATGGGATCCCGGAAGCGACTCGGTAGTGCGTACACTTATGCAAGCTTGCGCTCCCAAAGGTATTACCGACACCAATTTCGGTCCCGGTATGAGTATGGGACACACCGTTGCAGTTAAGGCTATAGAGGGTGTGAAAGCAGCATTATCTATGACCATACCCGTAGGTACAAGTATTCACCGCCGCATGGTATATGTAGAGTTGCTCGAAGGCTATCAATTGGCCGATGTGGCAGCCAAAATCAAAGCCGATCCATACTTTGTTCATGACGAGACACACGTAATAGAAGTACCCTCGGTAGATGATGTCATTGATATGGGACATGGTGTGAATATGGTGCGCAAAGGCGTATCGGGCAAGACTCAGAACCAACGATTTGAGTTCAATATGAGCATCAACAATCCGGCTCTTACAGCCCAAATGCTCGTAAATGTGGCTCGTGCCTCGATGCGACAACAACCCGGTGCATACACAATGATAGAGATACCGGTTGTTGACCTTCTGCCCGGCGGCCGAGAAGAGTGGATAAAGCAACTTGTATAAAAATATAGATAAAGGGCGGCATATGACACACTATCGCAATATATTTATAGACCTCGACGACACGATATGGGACTTTACAGCCAACTCGCACGTGTCGCTCGAGATAATGTATCGCGACCTCGATATAGCTCGTATCTACCCCGATTATGATGCTTTTAGCTCGGCATACTACGCCAAGAATAGCGAGCTGTGGGCACTCTATCATCATGGCAAGATTGAAAAAGACTTTCTTATCATCGAGCGATATGCCCACTTACTTCGCACGATAGGTTACAACGACATCGACAACCGCCTGGCACAACGTATGAACGAGTACTACCTCGACACTCTTGCCCTGCAAACGCAACTTGTGCCATATGCCATAGAGCTACTCGACTATCTCACCCAACGTGGTTATAACCTCTATATTCTCAGCAATGGATTTATAGAAGTACAACACAAGAAGTTGCAATCGGCCGGTATAGAGGATTATTTCGAGCGAATGGTGTTATCGGACGAAATCGGTATCAATAAACCCGACCGCCGACTATTTGACTATGCCCTCGAAGTAACCCATTCACAAGCTGCAGACACCCTTATGATAGGCGACAATTACGATGCCGATATATTGGGAGCCATGCAAGCCGGATGGGGGCAAATATACTTCGACCGCAACCACCGAGGCATCACTACTCAAGAGCCTCAGCACACTGTACACAGTCTGAAAGAGGTGATGGATATACTATAATCCATCACCATTTGGGGGTGATACCAACAAATATTTCGAAATTTATACCGGGCATAGGGCGTGATAATACCGACAAATACTCTTCGTTAAAGAGATTATTGATTACACCCTTAAGAGATAAATCGAGATACTTGAACGACAATAACTTTTCCAACGAAATGTTACTCATAAAATATTCGGGCAGCTTACCGGAGAATGAAATATCGTTGCTCGACATAGTATATCGCTCGCTATAATAACACCATTTATACATAAAAGTCCAGTCGCGCCAAGACAATCGTCCTACCACCGATGAGGAGTATTCGGGTACATAGGGCAATTGCATTCCTATAGATTTGTCGGCCGGCGAAACCGGTTCACCCTCGTTGATTGAGGGAGTCCAAGAAAAAGTACCGTTGAGATCAATTGTCCAATCTTTAGGAAGATGCAATACAAGATTGCCTTGTGCCTCTATACCATAGGCGTGTACATCCTTTATATTACGTGGAGAGAAAAAACCTTGTGTTGTAGGTAACCACAGAATCCAATCATGTATAAACGACTCGAACCAACTTACCGAGCCACGCAACGAATAAATTTTGTCTCGACCTATAGCGAATGACATACCGGCATCATAAGTCCAACCTCGTTCATTTCTCAGTTCGGGATTACCACCGGGCAAGGTATATAGGTCGTTGAGCGTAGGCGCTCTGAAATTACGTGATACGGAAGCCTTTAGCATAATATTGGCAGGCTCAAACAAGACTCCATCTATAAAGAATGCAGGAATAATAGGACTCAATTGTTCTCCGATTATCTCCTCACGCAGTACGAGAGACAACCCCAATCGTTTCACCGGTTGCCACTTGGCCGAGAGTGAGCCAGACATTTCGAAACGACCTTTATCATAACCAACGATGGCATTATTACCCTCTTGCGAAATAATGGCTTTATCGTGACTATATACGAAATGCTGATTGGCAGATAGTGTTGCTGTAAAAAGCCACTTATCGTTAAGGAAATACTCACTATCTACCTGAGATGAAATAGTATTAATATTACTACGCGAACTTGTCATAGAGGCCATATTGCCATTACCTATATCACGCTTATAATCATAGGCAAGCCAAGTGTGTAGATATACGGCCTGAGCCTTGAGTTTCCAACTTTTGCGTATGTGCTCCCATGAGAGTACCCCGCGAAATGTCTCTTCACGTTGACGGTTGTCAAATTGGGTATCATCGCCATAATCGACCGTAAGCATAGCCAACTCGCGATTTGAGTTAATATACCAGGCATTTAGTCCTATACAATCGCCCTTGCCGGTATTATAGTAAACTTCTTGTAGGATATGCAAATCCTTAAACGCCCCACTCTTGTTACGCTCTATCGGGTAGTACTGGTCGATGATATTCATATCTTCGTCATATACATTAATCTTTTTATCGCGATTGCGGTACTCATAATCGTTGGGCGATGATGAGAAAACGGCACGAGTAGAGATTTGCCAATGTTGGTCGCCATATGTCAATCGCAAAAACTCATCGAAGGTACTGAATGAACCTATGCCTTGAATATACTGCAGCCCAAAGCCTTCATTTTGCGCCGGTTTTGTAGATAACTTGACAGCACCACCGAGTCCGCCGCCTACCTCATTGACCGAAGATGTGCCATGCAATAACGAAGCATCGTCAATGAAATATGAAGGTATCATCGAAAAATCGGTCATACCCAGCATCGGGTTGTTTATCTTCATACCGTTCCACGTCACCTGTGTATGCGAGGCCGAAGTACCACGAAAAGAGACTGTTGATAGCGTAGCGCGGCCATGATTTTTGACAAAAATAGACGAGTTATAGGCCAACACATCGGCCATAGAAAGAGCGATATTCTCTTTCAGTGCCATTGAGTCAAGCTTTGTAAGCTGTGTACCAATCTCTTTCATTGGACGACGACCATACACTGTTACTTCCGATATTTCTACATCTTTGTCTATGTCGCCTATGGCACTCGACCGAGTGACGCATAATACAAACAAGAGTATGCACAATATAAATCTTGATTTTACCATAACATCAAATTATTTCCAACAAAAAGCACCCGGTATTATACCTACATAAAATTCATCAATCAAAACCCCATCATTCGTGTAACGGTATATTTTACCTTGCTGTTGGTAGTCTATTGCATCGGCTATATATACCTCACCATTATGAGGATTAATGGTAAGTCCGTAATATATCGTACCTTTGTTATCCAAAAAAGGACGAACCGGCACACGTTCGGCATCGACCGACATTGCCCACACATCATCGTTGAGCCAATATAACACATCGCGCTCTTTATTGAGCTGCAACTCCGAAGGACTATCTCCCAACCTGAAACGAAACTCTTTTTCGATCGTGAATGTTTCGGCATCGATGCAATAGAGCGATGGTGCTTCATAGCCATATGGAGATCCTTTATAACCGCCGTCAGTTATAGTCCATAGCTTGTTATTCTTGTCGAGTACAAGCGAGGTAGGCTGAATACCCACAACTAACTCACCTACAACCTTGTCGGTTTCAGTATCAATTTTTAATATGCGATTTTGATACGACCAGCAGTTGACATATAAATACTTACCATACTGTACCATTTGCTCGGTAGAGCCCGACTCCATTGTCATATTGGGACACTCGATATATCCTGTAATCTCGTACAATCGAGGATTAACAATAAAAATACGATTATCCCACAATTGCGTTACATAGGCTTTCTCATCCGACACGAAGTGCATATAACGTGGCGAGGTGAGATTTGTAATACGACCTCGTTCTTTGAAGGTGTTGGTATCAATAGCAAATATCACATGCGAATTGTTCACCACTACCCACCCAACATCGTTATATATACACATCGATTGAGCCACATCGCCCAATTTCATAGCGTTGGATCTATAGAACACCTCATTTTCAACAACTTTGGTATCGGGATTGTAGTATGAAAGAGTAGCATTGCCATACTGAAAGTTACCTTCGTTGGTAATAAACAATCCGGTGCCGTCGGCATCAAAATCTTCTTCAATACCATACTCCCATTTCATACATGATGTTGAAATAAACAAGAGTGTAAGTATGATTACATAATATAATTTTACCTTCATATCTTATTCAGTAATACTACAATCGTAAAATCCACATACCTCGGTCGAGTTTTCACCAATCCATCCACACTGGGCATTGGTGGCTGTTTGTACTTTTATAAAATCTACATACTGCAACGAGATACTATTTCCGGCATAATCAATAGCATTAGATATATCAAACTTGTTAGCCTTATCGCCCTTCTGATTACAATCTATTGCACTGAAGTTATCGGCGTATCCCCAATCATACTCGGGAAGTATCCAATATGAGCCATTACCAGACTTATCGTAACACTTGGATTCGAGAAGAGTACCACGCAAAGTGTAAGAATCGGATGTTATCCATGCAGGGTAATAATAATCTTGTGTGTGATAATCGGCAAGATAATTTATCTCACCACTATTACCTGCATTATCTTTCCATTGTACGGGCATACCGGCAGCCGAGGGACGATAATAGGTAACGGCATAATCTCTTACAGTAGAAGCCTTACCCGTTTCACTACCACGTAATTCATACCAAGTATCATCGGGTATGCCATTACCATTATCATCCTGCATTACCCACACAACACCGGGTTCGCTTGAGCCCGAAAACGAGTTTCCTATCACAGCAAAATCATAACCATCTTTATTCTCAACACTATGGTCAGAACCTACAACCACATAACCACCAAATCCGCCAAGCGATACCCAAGATTGATTGGCAAAACGTTGCTCGGCATAGATGCACGAAGCCTCGGGAGTTGTCTCAGTACCACTGAAGCCTCCTGTTTTGGTTTCGTTGATGAACTGTCCCGGTGCAGGTGTATATTCAAACACATCGTTTAGCCATCTTGATGAGGCTGATGAAGAGGGGCGATAGTATGTACCCTCAGTCGGACACACATTTACTACAAGCTCCTGTACAAGAGTCATCTGCGAACTTTCATTAACAACAGTTGCTTCTACGGTCACTCTATATGTTCCCTCTTGCGATAAGTCGCATATCCACATTGACGAATTGCTCTCTTGCACTACTACATCGTCCACTTTCCATGTAAACACCGCATTATCGGCATTCGTTATTTCGGTGGGCATAAGACGAATAGAACGACCACTTGAATAACTATACTCCGTTTGTTCGAAACTCCACGAGAATGGCATTTGTTCGGGGGTGCATACATTGATTTTCAATGTAATCTCATCACGACCATCTTCATTCTCAGCAGCAAATACCAAGAAGTAC
>JAFZDG010000309.1 GCA_017561285.1 Bacteroidaceae bacterium | reverse complement strand
TGACCTGTGAGTGCAATGTGCTGCTTTGCTCCTGCGACTCTTTGAGCTGTGAGTGCAGGGCATTGTTTTGCTCCTGCGACTCTTTGAGCTGAGCTTGCAAGGCATCGGCGAGGTGTTGCAGTTTTTGTGTTTGCTCTTGCAAAACCACGTTCTCTTGTGATAGTTGCAAGTTCCGGGCTATCTCATTTTTGAGTTTGTCGGCTTCTTGAGATAGCTTGGTTATCTCATTGCCCATTTGTTTGTTGCTCTCTTCGCTGTGAGCCAATTGATTGCGAAGTTGTGTTCCATCGTCTTGACTTTGAGCCAATTGGTTGCGAAGTTGGGCTATATTGTCTTTGTGTTGCGCAAGTTGCTCTTGCAGTGCGGCAGCCTCTTGGTTGAGAGTATCTACCTGTTGTTGTGTGTTGTGTTGTGCCTCGGCTGCTTGCATCCATTGGTTGACTTGCTCTTGGAGTTGCTTGATGGTCTCTTGTTGCGAGGCGTTCTCTTCGAGTGTAGCTTCGAGTTGCTCGGCAGCAGCAATGTAGTTGTTGTTGGATACGTTGAGTTGCAACAAGAGGTCTTCTATTTTCTCGTTGAGTTGTGTGTTGTTGTGTTGAGCTTGTTGCTCTTTGTCGTTGAGTTGCTCGGTCGCAGTATTGAGTTGCTCTGTTGCGGTGTCGAGCGATGCTTGCAGGGCATCTACTTTTTGTTGTAGGGCAATGGCTTGTTGCTCTTTTTGTGTGTTAGATGCATCCAAGTCGGCCTTCAGTTGGTTGTTGCCGGCTTGCAGTTCTTCTATTGACTTTTGCAACGATATGTTGGCTTCGCGAGCAGACCGGAGTTCTGAAATTTCGTTGACCGATTGCTCTTTCTGTTCAAGGAGAGTATTTACCTCTCCGGTGAGTTGCGATATGATATATTCTTTCTCGGAGAGCTCTTTTTCGAGATTATCTTTGGTATCTCTCAATGCGGCCATACCGGTAGTCATTTCCTCTTTTTCGGCCGAAAGATAACTGATGCGCTCTTGTAATGCCTCTATGGCCGCAGTCTTGTCATTGAGCTCTTGTTGTGTTTCGTCGGGTATGGTAGCACTCTTTTTGAGGTCTTGAATGACACCGAGCAAGCGGTTGATCTCTTCTTGGGCAGAGTCGAGTTCTTGTTGCTTTACGCCCGAAACTTTGAGTTTGTTGATGAGGCTTTTGTTTTCGAGGTCGTATTGTTCTTTCTCGGCTTCGAGTGTAACTATACGGCTGTCGAGCTCGTGAACTTTCTCATTGAGGGCTCTTTTTTGTCTTTCGGCGCTGAGTTGAGCGTTTTTGATTTCAACTTTTTGCTCTTCCAATTCGGCCGTTTTGCGGCGGAGCGATTCCATTTCCGACTCAAGTTTTTTGCGAGTCGATTCAACAGCCGCTTGAGATTGAGAGGTAGCCGATTGATTCAACTCTTCGATATATGTTTTGAAAGAGTCACCAAGTTGTTCGTAGATATATCTCTTTTCGCTTTCAATATCGATGCAGTTGCGTACAAAGTCGGGAAATGAAGCATTGACCAACTCAATGATTTTGTCGAGCAACGAGTTGGGTAGAGCTGAAACAGTATTAGTGTTGTCGTTGTCGGGGATGGTTGAGTTGTTGTCTTTGGGCGTATTATTTGAGTTGTCGGCAGTGGCGTTTATGATGTCTTTGGCCGTAAAGGTGCGGTCGTCGTTATCATCGTCTTTGCCAAAGCCGAGTGCTCTGAGAGAATTTTTAAAGAATGACATATCTTAAATAATAATGTGTAAAACAAACTAAACGTCCCTCAAGCTGTGTTTAAAGCATTGTCGGGTGCAAACAAACGGCCGATGATGTTTGAGTGAAACGACATCGGTGGGTTATGTGCAAAAATTTGTGTGTAAAGTTACAACTATTTTTTGCTATTTGAGGTGTAAAATTGAATAATATTTGTGCGATGAAAATAAAAAAGTGCGAAAGGGACGTTGTTGCAAAGAATAAAGAGGCAATAAGAGGCGAAAAAAGTGTGGTTTGAAGGAGTTAAAGAACAGCGTAAAAAGTAGGTTTGAAGGGAATAAATGGGGGTAATGAGGTGTAAAGAAGATACTTTAATAAATAATTGGTCAAAAGTGGTGAAAAAATTTGTTTTTTCAATAATGTTGCCGTACTTTTGTACGAAGATTTTAAACAAGATTAAAACTAGAAGTGTAAACCAAAGTACTAATCTTATAAAACTAATACGATGGATATTAAAAAAATTCTTGCCAATCTTGAGGCAAAACATCCTGGAGAAAACGAATACATCCAGGCAGTAACAGAAGTTCTTCACTCAATCGAAGAAGTTTACAACCAACATCCCGAATTCGAAAAAGCTCGCATCATCGAACGTATGGTAGAGCCCGATCGTATTTTTACATTCCGTGTAACATGGGTGGATGACAATGGTGAAGTTCAAACTAACCTCGGTTATCGCGTACAATTCAACGGTGCCATTGGTCCGTACAAAGGCGGTCTCCGTTTCCACAAGGCAGTTAACCCTTCAATGTTGAAATTCCTCGGTTTCGAGCAAACATTCAAAAACGCTCTTACTACACTTCCTATGGGTGGTGGTAAAGGTGGTTCAGACTTCGATCCCGTTGGTAAATCAGATGCTGAAATCATGCGTTTCTGCCAAGCCTTTATGCTTGAGTTGTGGAACAACATCGGTCCCGACACAGACGTGCCCGCAGGTGACGTAGGTGTAGGTGGTCGCGAAATCGGTTACCTCTTCGGTATGTACACTAAACTCGCTCGCGAGTACAACGTAGGTGTATTGACTGGTAAGGGTGCAACTTGGGGTGGTTCTATCCTCCGTCCCGAGGCTACAGGTTTCGGTGCTCTCTACTTCACAGAGCACGTTCTCAAAACTGCCGGTAAAGATATTAAGGGTTGCACAGTAGCTCTCTCAGGTTTCGGTAACGTTGCATGGGGTGCTGCATTGAAAGCTACAGAGCTTGGTGCAAAAGTTGTTGCTATTTCAGGTCCCGACGGTGTATGTGAGATCCCCGCAGGTATCACTCCCGAGATGATCGACTATATGCTTGAAATGCGTGCTTCAAACCGTAACAAAGTTGAAGACATGGCAACTAAATATCCCGAGGCTGCTAAGTTTACTGCCGGTAAGAAAGCTTGGAGCGTGAAGTGTGATATCGCACTTCCTTGTGCATTCCAAAACGAGCTTAACGAGGCTGATGCAAAAGAACTTATCGCTAACGGTACATGGTGCTGCTGCGAGGTTTCGAACATGGGTTGTACTCCCGAAGCTATCGCTACCTTCCAAAACGCCGGTATCCTCTTCGCTCCCGGTAAAGCAGTTAACGCCGGTGGTGTATCAGTATCAGGTCTTGAGATGACACAAAACGCAATGCACATCAGCTGGTCTGGTGCTGAGGTAGATGAGAAACTCCACTACATTATGGAGAGCATCCACTCACAATGTGTTAAATACGGTAAGAAAGCAGACGGTACTATCGACTACGTTAAGGGTGCTAACATCGCTGGCTTCATGAAAGTTGCTCAAGCTATGTTGGAGCAAGGTATTGTATAATCGATACTATCCATACAAACAGACATATCGAGGCGTAATGCCTCGGTATGTCTTCTACGTATAAGTACACATTATTAATATTGTAATAATAAATCAATACAAAATAGAAAAAAGTAATTATGAAAAAGCACAATTTTAACGCAGGACCTTGCGTATTGCCCAGACAAGCTGTTGAGTCGGCTATTGAGGCTATTCGTGATTTTGACGGTACCGGTATCGGTCTTTTGGAGATTTCACACCGTACACCCGGATGGGAGCGCATTATGGCTGAGACTGAGCAATTGTGGCGTGAATTGTTGAACATCCCCGAGGATTATGCAGTATTCTTTGTAGGTGGTGGTGCTTCAACACAATTCTTCCAAGTACCCGCAAACTTGTTGAAGAACAAAGCTGCTTACTTGCAAACTGGTGTTTGGGCTAAGAAGGCTGCTAAAGAGGCAAAATACTATGGTGATGTAGAGATCGTAGCTTCATCGGAAGACAAGAACTACACTTATATCCCCAAAGATTATACTATCCCCGCTGATGCTGACTACTTCCACATCACAACCAACAACACAATCTACGGTACAGAGATTCACGAAGATATCGACTGCCCCATCACATTGGTAGCAGATATGTCTTCAGACATTATGTCTCGTCCCGTTGACGTGAAGAAATATGGTATGATCTATGGTGGTGCACAAAAGAACGTAGGTCCCGCCGGTGTTACTTTCGTAATCATCCGCAAAGATCTTCTCGGTAGCTCAGAGCGTAAATTGCAAACTATGGTTGACTACGCTACACACTATCCCGAAGAGGCTCGCAACCGTTCAATGTTCAACACACCTCCCGTATTCCCCATCTTCGTTATGCACGAAACATTGAAGTGGGTGAAAGAACTTGGTGGTCTTGAAGTAATGTACAAGATGAACAAAGAGAAAGCAGAGTTGCTCTACAACGAGATCGACCGCAACTCGATGTTCGTAGGTACAGCTGTTAAGGAAGACCGTTCGTTGATGAACGTATGCTTCGTAATGGCTCCCGGTAAAGAGGCTTTGCAAGATGAGTTCTTCGCATTTGCAAAAGAGCGTGGTATGGTAGGTATCAAAGGTCACCGTTCGGTAGGTGGTTTCCGCGCTTCACTCTACAACGCATGTCCCAAAGAGTCGGTAGAGGCTTTGGTAGCTTGCATGCAAGAGTTTGAGAACCTCCACAAATAATAACTGTATAGTTGCAGATAAATAATTTTGCGTCGCCATGCGGGCCACTGCGTGGTGGCGCATTTAACCAAATAATAAAACATACATTTTTGTAATGAAAATTCTTGTTGCAACCGAAAAACCCTTTGCAGCTGTAGCTGTAAACGGTATTCGTGAAGTAATTGAGGCTGCCGGTGCAGAACTCGTATTGCTCGAAAAGTACACAGAGAAGGCTCAACTCCTTGCTGCTGTAGCTGATGTAGATGGTATTATCATCCGTAGTGATAAAGTTGATGCAGAAGTATTGGATGCTGCTAAGAACTTGAAGATTGTAGTACGTGCCGGTGCCGGTTACGATAACGTAGATCTTGAGGCTGCTACAGCACACAATGTATGTGTAATGAACACTCCCGGTCAAAACTCAAACGCTGTTGCTGAGCTTGCTCTCGGTATGATGGTGATGATGGCTCGTAACCAATATGACGGTACATCAGGTACAGAGTTGAAGGGTAAAACTTTGGGTATCCACGCATTTGGTCAAGTAGGCCGTAACGTAGCTCGTATTGCTCAAGGTTTCGGTATGGACGTATATGCATTTGACCCCTTCTGCCCCGCAGAGGCTATCGCTGCTGCCGGTGTTAAACCCGTAGAGAGCGTAGAAGAGTTGTATCGCACTTGCCAATATGTTTCATTGCACATTCCCGCAACTGCCGAGACTAAAAACTCTATCAACTACTCACTCACTTCTATTATGCCCAAAGGTGCTATGCTCGTGAACACAGCTCGTAAAGAGGTTGTATGCGAGGCTGACCTCGTGCGCATCATGGAAGAGCGTGCCGACTTCCGTTACACATCGGATATCGCTCCCGCTAACCTCGATGAGTTGAAAGAGAAATTTGGCAACCGCGTGTTTGCTACTCCTAAGAAAATGGGTGCTCAAACTGCTGAGGCTAACATCAACGCCGGTATTGCTGCCGCTCACCAAACTATCGGTTTCTTGCGCGACGGTATCGATAAATTCCGCGTTAACAAATAATTGAGCTGATAGCCCAATAAATAAAACAATCGCACTGCCCTTGTGGGTGGTGCGATTGTCGTTTATGGCAATGCTTTCTTATTGTCGGGTGTAGATGAGTATGCGACCGAATTGCTTGAATGTAAATCGGTCTTTGTCTTTGAATTTTATGGCTACCCCTGTGGGCGAGTTGATGAATACGCCCGGACTTTTGGCTTCGAGCCATATGGCAGGTTGTCCGCGTAGTTGCAGTGATAGGTTGCCATCGGTTGGGTTGTAAGTGATGTCCATCGGTAAATCGATGAGGCTCGAATTGAACAGACCTGCGTATTGAGCCAACTCTTGATCGGTTGCTGTGTATTGTTGATGTTGGCTGAAGTCGGGGTATTCGTAATCGATATCATAAATGGCACTTGCTATACCTATGAGCATATCGTTGCGAGGTATGGCACAGCCGTTGATGGCTATGGCAATGGAGATGCTGTCGGATGGGTTGTGCATAACGGCAGTGTGTGTGCCGTAGGTGTCGCCTGCGTGGCCATAAAAGATGTGATCGTAGAAGGGCATAAGCATTAGTCCTCCGCCGAATGCCGATTGTTCAGATGGTATCATCTGTGTGAGGCATGTACTATCGACCAATGTGCCGTTGAAGAGTGCATTGATAAATGTAATGAGGTCGGTTGTTGTCGATACCATATCGCCAACGGCAGTGACGTTGGGGAAGTAGAAATCTTCTACTTGTTGCCACTTGTTGGCTGTGTTGAGACGATAGGGTGTGGCGGCCTGATATTGCTCAGACTGGCATGAGTGGGTGTCGCCGAGAGATAGGGGTGTGGTAATTTCGCGTTGCAATAGGGTGGCAAATGGTGCGTTGTATAGTTGTTCGGCAATGCGGCCCAACAGATAGTAGGCAGTGTTGGAGTAGCGGGTGTTGCTGCCGGGTGCAAAGAGTACATCTTGACGGTCTATCTCGTCAAGAATCTCTTGTTGTGAGGCAGGTTGTGTGAGCCACTGAATGAGTGTGTCTTGCTTGATGGTGAAGTCGGCCAATCCGGATGTGTGGTTGAGCAGTTGGCGTATAGTAATGCTGTCGGCTGTAGATATATTGGGGAAGAATTGATCGAGGGTAGTGTCGAGCGATAGCTTACCTTCGTAGCAAAGTCGATGAATAAGCGTGGCTGTAAAGGTTTTTGTTATAGAGCCTATTTGGTAGTGAGTAGGGGCGGGGGCTACAGATTGTTGTCCATAGTGTCGTGTGTATAGTACAGTGCCGTTGTGAGCTACCGATACCGAACCGATGCCTTGATTGTGTTGCTCGATATGGTTGATGAATGAGTCGATGGCTGCAATGTTGATGTCGCGAGCCATGACGGGGAGAGTCGCAATAGATGCAACTGTGAGTAGTAT
>JAFZDG010000308.1 GCA_017561285.1 Bacteroidaceae bacterium | reverse complement strand
ATGTAATGTAGTAATTGAATGATATGTCGCTATAATATACGATGGTAGGCACGAGAGAGTCCTCAGTGTATTTGCCTGTTGTGTATATTTTGTAATGAGTGTCGGCAATGGGTAGGAATCGAGAGTGTCGGTACTGACTATTGATGATTCGTTTTCCGTTACTGCCAACATAAGCACCTATGTATATAAAATGGTTATCCTCTACTTGATACACATACGATGGAGTCAGATCTATAACATCGGTAATGGGGGTGCGTAGCTTGATGGCTGTTTCCTCTTTTTTGTCAAGCAACATATTGACCGTAAAGAACTGAGCGCCATGAGGTATGGCATCGGTTGAGAAATCAAATGTCTGTTTCTCCCAAGCATCTGAGTCAATTTTGTCGAGTTTGGAGGGGATGCGATTTCTGTTATTGTTTTCGCGGTAGAACGATATGCCTGGAAAGGTCTTGTTGCCATAAGTGGTAATAAACCAATTGTTGTTGATGGGAATAAAGTCGGAGTGTACCATCTCGTAGTTGGGTGTTGATGTACCTTGATTATCGATACCTCCGGCTTGGGTAAATCTCTCGTTATGGTCTATATAATACCATGCACCAAAGGTTGCCATATCCTGCTGACTCTTCTTTACTTCGTTTACCCTATTATCTATCTCGGCTATCGCATCGTGCATCTTGCGCAACTCCTCTTCATCAGCTTGTAACAACAACCACGAACTGTCGTTGCACCACGTTGCGTTGTCTGTGGCCGGCATAATGTATTGTTCGTTTTTTATGCGATTGTCTTTGGCATAGGTAATAATGAGGCCTTGTCGACGAACGTACTCGGGTATCATAAGGCGAGTGGTAGAATCGTTTTCTATGTAAGGAATCGTGAGGTTGCCATAGTAGCCAAACTCTTGCCAGAGGTCGGTATGATTCCATAACATGGTATCGATGTGCGTGAATTGGATGCTACGCCAATTGATACTGTCGCAACGGAATGTTACTACCGTACCACTGTGTCGCATAGTGTGTGGCGTTGCTTCGATAGCCGATTGTATCGTGTGATATTGGCCCGAGGGGAGTGGCTTTTGTGCTGTGGCATTGAAAAAATTGATACCGCTTACGATATGCTCTTCGGTATCTCTTATTTCGGCGTATAGCGAGTCGCTTACTGCTGTCAAAAGGCTGTCGGTCGATGCTTTCTGTTGGTCGATGTAGGTGTGTAGTGAATGGTCTATATGTATAATGAGTGAGTCTATATAGGTGTATAGAGTGTCATTGGCTTGCCACAAAGCGTTGTTGTCCGATAAGAGATTGTCGTAGAGAATGAGAGTTTGTGTATGCTCTTCTCCTATAGAGTCGATACTCGCTTTTAGCTCGTTCATTCCTTTGGCCGATTGTGCATATAGGGCATATGGAACGGCTGTAAGAGGTGTCTCGGCAATGGTAGAGCCATCGAGAATGCTACGCAATACAATATCGCCGTTTCCCCAATCAATGTCGTCAAAATGACCTGATGTAGCTTCACCACCACCGGGGTGTAATGAGAAATATCCATTGCTATTGGTCGAGATGTTGTGCGTTTCGCTATAAATTACCACACCATCTTGTATAAACTCAAGTGTAATTACAGCCTGCGCATTGGGGCGTACCGTACCATTGGGATTTTTCAGTACACCCTGGTAGTTGAGCACCTCTGAGGCTTGTGCTTGCAGTAGTGCAACAATGGCGAGAGCCAATATAGATATGATGAGCAAAATTCTTTTCATAACATTATTTTTTGAGCCATCGGGTTACATACGGTATGCGTCCGGGTACTATAACTTGTAGTATATATACCCCATTGGGCAATCGGCTATAATCTATAAATTGTGTGTCGTTCTCTATGGAACCGCTGAGGTACACTATACCATTGGCACTGCTTATATAATAATGAGGAGTAAGGTCAACCATTTTTTGTGTCGTATATAGTGTCGCCCGTAGTTGTTCGTTGTCAAAAATGGCTTGTATCGACAAGGTGTCGCAAAGTTGACGTTCGCTACTGATAGCAGTAAACATCATAGTCGGTAAAAATCCTATTGCAGCAGGTTGAGTGTATTCGGTTACATACTCACCCATTACAAAGTCAATGGGAGAGGTTGTGTCAATGTATGCACCAATCGTAAAAACATCTTGCGCGGTGCTGTGTGTAAAAGAAGTAACAGCAATGAGCGTAAATGTAATGAACATATGTGAGATTGGGCGCATAAATTTTGTGTGTTATGGTTGGTTTTGTATCGATAGTTTTACCATACTGCAAAGGTAATAAAACTTGCTACATATAGCAATATCTGTTTAATTGGATTTAGGCCTTTGAACAGTAGCTTGATTAATGTAAAATAAAATTCTGCCTTAAAATTCGTTATCGACCGATAAAATTGCGTAACTTTGCACCTTGATAAGAAGTGTTGTGCGTAACGCTTATGCGGTAATGTGGCGTAAGCGTGTGCTATATTTTGATAACAAAGGAATTAAACTTAATAGAACAAGCAAACTATACTATGAAGAGAGTCTTTTTGATGCTCGTTGTAGCAATGTGTGCAGTTTGTGCAATAGCTCAAACTCGAGGCAATGATGAGTATGCCGATGAAAACGTAGTGGTGAATGTGCATGCACAGGTGCGTGCCGATTTTATGCAAGATTATTGGGATGGTAATCTCAATAAACCTACATCGGGATTCAAGGGTAAGTATCTCAACTTGATTTTAGATGGTCACATCAATAAGCATTTTTATTATTCATATCGTCAACGCCTCAATCGCGCACCCAAGACCGAGAGTTTCTTTGATGCTACCGACTGGGTTTATTTGTCGTATCGTCCCAATAAGCATTGGGATATTTCGGCCGGTAAGCAAGTGGTAGGTATTGGTGGTTTTGAGTATGATCGTGCCCCTATCGACCTCTATTTCTGTTCGGAGTATTGGAACAATATTGCCTGTTATCAATTTGGCGCAAGCGTAGCCTATATTGTGGGTGATGGTAGTGACCGTATTATGGCACAAGTGTGTGAGAGCCCGTTTAATAAAGGTCATCAAGATTATCTGTTTGCATACAATGTAATGTGGCATGGTAACCACGATTGGTTCAAGAGTATCTATTCGTTTAATGCATCGGAGTACGTAGCCGGCAAATACATCTATTATTTGGTATTGGGTAATGAATTTACTTTTGACAATTTCCGTTTGCAAGTCGACTTTATGAATCGTGCTACAAACGAGCACGCCTTCTTCTTCAAGGACTTCTCGGTAATGGGTGAATTGTCATATATGATAAAAGACAAGGTAAACATCTATGGTAAAGTGTCGTATGACATCAACGATAGCGGCGTAGAGGGCGACTATTGTGTCATGCCCGGAACCGAGTTGACAAGAGTGGGTGGTGGAGCCGAATACTATCCCTTGTCGAAAGGTCGCAAAGACTTGCGTTTGTTTGCCTACTATTGCTACACATGGGGCGTAAATGGTAATCCTGCCGGAGGAGCATTGCAAGACAAGCAAAATATGTGGGCTGTAGGTCTTAAATGGGATATAGATATATTTTCATTAACAAATAAAATATTCAAGAAAAATGAAAAAGCCGAAAATTAACCTCTCAAAGTACATCCCTACCGGTTTGCCTTGTTTGCTCATTGTAGTAGGTCTGTTTGCTATTTTGGGCAGCGAAATGGGTGTGTCGCAGATGTTCAAAACAATTATGGCCACTGCGCACGACTTGTTGCTCAATACGGTATTTTTCCTTATGGCTGTATGTGTTATTACCGGAGCTGTAGGTCGTATATTTATGGATTTCGGAGTGGTGAAATTGCTTGAGAAGCTTTTGCGTCCGCTTATGAAGCCTTTGTTCAACCTTCCCGGTGTAGCCTCTTTGGGTGCTGTTATGACCTTCTTGTCGGACAATCCGGCTATTATCTCACTCTCGCAAGACAAACGTTTCTGCAGCTATTTCAAGAAATATCAATATATATCACTTACCAACTTCGGTACTGCCTTTGGTATGGGCCTCTTGGTGATTGTGTATATGGTGGGTTTGGGCTATTTTGCTGCACCGCTTATTGGTTTTTTGGGTGCTTTTTGTGGTTGTATTGTGTCTACCCGTCTTATGCAATACTTTGTTATTAAAGCATATCCCAATTATGCCGAAGAAGATGTGGTTGAAGAGGTAGTAAAGCGCAACACCAAAACCCATACAGAGGAAGGTTCTATGTTTACTCGCGTACTCAATGCTTTGCTCGATGGTGGTCGTACGGGTGTAGATGTAGGTCTTGCCATTATTCCCGGTGTACTTATTATCTCTACATTTGTGATGATGATTACATTTGGCCCCGACAAGACTACCGGCGAATATACCGGTGCTGCCTATCAAGGTATAGAGTTGTTGCCTTGGTTGGCCGAGAAGATTAACTTTATTTTCGACTGGCTCTTTGGCTTCAAAGATCCCCATTTGGTGGCATTCCCCATTACGGCTTTGGGTGCAGTGGGTGCAGCTCTCAGTCTCATTCCCGAGTTTATCAATGGAGGTTGGGTTGATGGTAATGCCATCGCCGTATTTACTGCTATCGGTATGTGCTGGAGTGGCTATTTGAGTACTCACACAGCTATGCTCGACTCACTTGGCTATCGCGAACTGACTTCTAAGGCTATCCTTTCGCACACCATCGGTGGTTTGGTAGCTGCTATCGTAGCACACTGGGTATATGTGCTCTTTACGTTGATAGCTTCGTTGATTTAATCTTTTTATCGCATACACACTTGCGTGTATCTTATTGTTTGACCTTTTTACACTATCTTTGTGTCGCAAAACAATAAGATATGCGCAAGTTTTTTATACTCATTATATTTATTCTATCGCACGTTGTGCTGGTGGCCTCGCCGAAGTACGAAATGCGTGCTGTATGGCTCACAACCAATTGGGGACTCGATTGGCCGGCATCGCCGGCCACTAATGAGAGAGGTGCGAAGCAGCAACAATCGGATATGTGTGCTATGCTCGATCGGGTGGCCTCGATGGGGTTCAATACCGTATTCTTTCAAGTGCGACTGCGAGGTGAGGTATTATACCATTCGGCAATAGAGCCTTGGAGTGCCGTAGTGAGTGGAGCGTCCGGTCGTTCGCCGGGGTACGATCCCCTGGCCTTTGTAGTCGATGAGTGTCATCGGCGAGGGTTGGAGTGCCATGCGTGGCTCATTACCATACCGGCAGGCAGTGTGAGTCAGGTAAAGCGTCAAGGAATGAGTGCCTTGCCGCGTAGATATCCTCATTTGTGTGTAAAACTAAAGGGTGAATGGTATCTCGATCCCGGACATCCCGAGACAGCCGAGTATTTGGCTATGCTTGCCGAGGAGATTGTAGGCAACTATCCCGTAGATGGCATTCATCTCGATTATATACGCTATCCGGCCGAGAATGGTCGTTTCCCCGATGCCGGGAGTTATGCCATGTATAGCCAAGGTGAGCCCATCGAGCAATGGCGAATAGATAATATCTCGCACATTGTGCATACGGTAAGTAGTGCTGTCAAGGATATAGATGAGGCCGTAATGGTGAGTACTGCGCCGCTCGGACGTTATGCTATTATCGATGGTTTCCCTGAGTCGGACTGGGTGTGTATGGAGGGTGCATCGCAAGATGTTGAACAGTGGGTTGCCGATGGCGACAATGATTTTATAGTGCCTATGATGTATTACCATGCCGAGAATTATTTCCCGTATCTATACGATTGGGTGCAACGTGTAGGTGATAACGGCTTTATGGTAGCCGGTCTGGGTGCATATCGGTTGAATCCCCAAACGGGTAATTGGTTGGTCGAAGATATAGAACATCAAATACGGGCAGCACGTCATTACGGAGCATCGGGGCATGCGTTCTTCCGTATGCAACATCTGTTGCAATATCCGCTTTTGATGCATCGGCTTGCGGGATATTATTATCGCTATCCGGCACTTATTCCACCCATGCGCAAGGTAAATGCCCCCGATATAGAGCCGGTTGCTACATTGCAATTGCATACAGGTAATGAGGCCGACAGCCTTGTATGGCAGCCGGTAGATGGTGCAGTGCGCTATGCTGTGTATGCCTCGGTGGACGATAGTGTAGATATTGCCGATGCAACGCAACTCATATATGCGTGGGAAACCGATACAATGGCTATTTTCCCGTCTGCTCGGTATCGCTCTTTTGCAGTGACGGCTATAGATGCTTTTAGGCGCGAGAGTGTACCGGTGTACTGCCGACCAACAAGAAAAGCAACATCTTTTTAATTTATTCTGTTAATTTTGGTGTAAAAATCAGTAGTATCACAGTGCGTTTAGCTCTTTTATGCCTATCTTTGCCATAGCAAAAGAATTGCGATACGATAATATGTATATATTAAAGTTTCACGAAATATATAAAACACCTATTTGGGGTGGTAATAAGATTGCTACTTATAAAGGTACGCAACTTGACTATGAAACGGTGGGCGAGAGCTGGGAAATCTCGGCTGTCGAGGGCGATGTGTCGGTGGTAGCCAATGGGCCGGATGCCGGTATGGCGTTGTCGGAACTGCTGTCGCGCGATGGGGCCGCGTTGGTGGGCCAACACGTATGGGAGCATTTTGGAACAACATTTCCACTCCTTATCAAGTTTATAGATGCCTGCGACAATCTCTCTATTCAGGTGCATCCAAACGATGAGTTGGCACGCAAACGCCACAACTCTTTTGGTAAAACCGAGTTGTGGTATGTTATAGATGTTGAGGAAGGTGCCGGGCTATACTCCGGCTTTTCGCAAGCTATCACTCCCGAGGATTATGTGCAGTGTGTTGCCGATAATACCATAATGGATGTGTTGCAGTTTCACAAGGCCCAAGCCGGAGATGTATATTTCCTGCCGTCAGGTCGTGTTCATGCTATTGGCAAAGGTATTTTGTTAGCCGAAATACAACAAACGTCCAACATAACATATCGCATCTACGACTATAATCGTGTAGATAAAGAGGGAAATCCACGACAACTACATACCGAGTTGGCACAAGAAGCAATCGACTATAAGTTATACGACAATCTCAAGACTTGCTATAGTCCTTGTATCAATCAGCCTATTCAATTGGCCGACTGTCCTTACTTTACCACCAATTTACTTCATCTTAACAGCGAGTGTGAGCGCCTTATGGTTGCCCACGACTCTTTTGTTATATATATGTGTATGCGAGGAGCTGTTACCATTACGGCCGACAATGGTGCATCGATAGACCTTAAACAAGGTGAAACGTGTCTTGTACCCGCAGCTATATCAAATGTCGTTTTGTTGCCAACACCCGAAGCAGAACTCTTGGAGTGCTATATCGATTGAACAATGGATGAAAATATAAAACAAGACGAGCGATTTATGCGAATGGCCTTGCAAGAGGCCGAGCTTGCCGCACAAGCCGATGAGATACCGGTTGGTGCTGTTGTGGTATGTAATGGACGAGTGATAGCAAGAGCGCACAACCTCACCGAGATGCTATGCGATGTGACAGCCCATGCCGAGATGCAGGCCATTACATCGGCCGCCAATAACTTGGGCGGTAAGTATCTTACGGACTGTACGTTGTATGTTACTCTTGAGCCTTGTGTGATGTGTGCCGGAGCCATAGGATGGGCGCAAGTTTCGCGTCTTGTGTATGGTGCATCCGATGCTCGTAGAGGATATAGCACCCTTGCGCCGCAAGCCCTTCATCCCCGTGCGCAGGTAACAGCCGGAGTGCTTGCCGATGAGTGTTCGACACTGGTGCAAGACTTTTTTAGACGGAAACGATAGTTTTGGGGCGAAAATAGGCCTAAAAATCAGCTTTTTGCGCGAAAAAATGTGCCTTGTTTTTGCAGGTACGGAAAAAATGCGTACCTTTGTCCCCGATTTTATCAGACCATATAATGTCTAATTTATTAATCACAAACAAAACTAATTATTAATTAACAATGAGTCAAAAATTTAACAGCCCGGTAGAGAACTTCGACTGGGAAGCCTATGAAAATGGCGAAGTTTTTGGTGGTAAGAGCCGTGAAGAGTTGGAGGCTGCATACAACCAAACCTTGAACGCTGTCAAGGACAAAGAGGTACAAGAAGGTACCATTATCTCGATGAACAAACGCGAAGTCGTTGTTAACATCGGTTACAAATCGGACGGTATCATTCCCGTGAGCGAGTTCCGTTACAATCCCGACTTGAAAATCGGCGATAAAGTAGAAGTATATGTAGAGAGCCAAGAAGACCGCAAAGGTCAACTCATCCTCTCGCACAAGAAAGCACGTGTTGCTCACTCTTGGGAGCGCGTAAACGCTGCATTCGAAAACAACGAAATCATTACCGGTTACATCAAATGCCGCACTAAGGGTGGTATGATTGTAGAGGTATTCGGTGGCACAGAGGCTTTCCTCCCCGGTTCACAAATCGATGTTAAGCCCATCCGCGACTATGATATCCTCGTTGGCAAAACTATGGAATTCAAAGTTGTTAAAATCAACCAAGAATATCGCAACGTTGTTGTTTCGCACAAAGCTCTTATCGAGGCCGAAATCGAAGCACAAAAGAAAGAAATCATCGCAAGCCTTCAAAAGGGTTCGGTATTGGCAGGTACTGTCAAGAACATCACCTCTTACGGTGTATTTATCGACCTCGGTGGTATCGATGGTCTCATCCACATCACAGACCTTTCTTGGGGCCGCGTAAATCACCCCGAAGAGGTTGTATCACTCGACCAAAAACTCGAAGTGGTTGTTATCGACTACGATGAGGAGAAGAAGCGTATCGCTCTCGGTCTCAAACAACTTCAACCCCATCCCTGGGATGCTCTCCCCGCTGACCTCAAAGTTGGTGACAAAGTACAAGGTAAGGTTGTTGTTATGGCCGATTACGGTGCATTCATCGAAATTCTCCCCGGTGTTGAAGGTCTCATCCACGTATCTGAGATGTCATGGTCACAACACCTCCGCAGCGCTCAAGACTTCATGAAAGTAGGTGACGATGTAGAGGCTGTAGTACTTACTCTCGATCGCGAGGAGCGTAAGATGTCGCTCGGTATCAAACAACTCAAAGACGATCCCTGGCAAAACATCGAAACTAAGTATGCTACCGGTACTCGCCACGCTGCCAAAGTACGTAACTTCACTAACTTCGGTGTATTCGTAGAAATCGAAGAGGGTGTTGATGGTTTGATCCACATCAGCGACCTCTCTTGGACTAAGAAAATCAAACACCCCTCTGAGTTTACTCAAATCGGTGCTGCTATCGATGTTCAAGTCCTCGAAATCGACAAAGAAAACCGTCGTCTCAGCCTCGGTCACAAACAACTCGAAAGTAATCCTTGGGATAAATTTGAGGAAATCTACAAAGTTGACTCTATCCACCAAGGTACTATCGAGGAGATGCTCGAGCGTGGCGCTGTAGTTGCTTTGCCCGAAGGTGTTGAAGGTTTCGCTACTCCCAAGCACCTCGTTAAGCAAGACGGTTCACAAGCTCAAGTAAAAGAGACTCTCGACTTCAAGGTTATCGAGTT
>JAFZDG010000307.1 GCA_017561285.1 Bacteroidaceae bacterium | reverse complement strand
GTTGAGTTGTACTTCTGTACGGAGGTCACCCTCTACTTTGTACTCAGCGCCAATAATCTCACGAATCTTAGCAGCTTCGGCATCAGTCCAATCTTTTACCTTAGTTGCTTTATCTACGCCAGCTTTGTCCAAAATGGTTTTTGCGGCGCTGCGACCTATACCATAGATATAGGTCAAGGCTATTTCACCTTGCTTGTTTTGCGGCAAGTCTACACCAACAATTCTTACTGCCATATTATATTACTTTATTTTGATTTTGCAAAAATAATAAAATTATCCCTGACGTTGTTTATATTTGGGATTTTTCTTGTTAATTACATATAAGCGACCTTTGCGACGTACGATTTTGCTGTCGGCTGTGCGCTTTTTGATGGATGCTCTTACTTTCATGTCGTTATGTATTTTTTATTTATATCTAAAAGCAATTCTTCCTTTGGTAAGGTCGTAGGGAGACATTTCTACTCTCACTTTATCGCCGGGGAGGATGCGGATGTAGTGCATTCGCATTTTACCCGAGATGTGCGCGGTTATCTCATGTCCGTTCTCTAGTTCTACTCGGAACATGGCGTTTGACAACGCCTCTACGATGATACCGTCTTGTTCTATTGCAGCTTGTTTTGCCATATAATTAATGTGCTTAAATACGGTTTTCTCCTAAAACTTCTTCGATATAATCGAATGACGATAGTATTTCGGCCGGACCTTCCTGTGTTATTGCAACAGTGTGCTCGTAGTGTGCCGATGGCTTACGATCGCGTGTGCGGGCTGTCCATCCATCACGCTCTATCACAACATTGCGCGAACCGAGGTTTATCATAGGCTCTATGGCTATACACATACCTTTTTTAAGGAGTGGGCCACAACCTCGACGACCATAATTGGGCACTTCGGGATCTTCGTGTAATTTACGTCCTATTCCATGTCCTATAAATTCGCGTACCACAGAATAACCACGAGCTTCGCAATATGTTTGTACGGCGTTAGAAATATCTCCTATACGGTTGCCGGCAACGGCCTTTTCGATACCTTGGTAAAGCGACTCCTTTGTTGTGCGAAGAAGTGCCATAACTTCAGGTGCGACCTGACCAACGGGGAACGTATAGGCAGAGTCGCCATTGTATCCTTGAACAATTGCACCACAATCGATAGAAACGATGTCACCATCGCGTAGTACATAGCTCGAAGGAAATCCGTGCACGATATTTTCGTTTACCGAGATGCAAAGTGTGAAAGGGAAACCTCCATAACCTTTGAAACCGGGTATTCCGCCGTTATCACGGATATATTGCTCGGCTATCTGGTCGAGGCGAAGTGTGGTAATTCCCGGAGCAATCCACCGGGCCAATTCGCCCAGTGTTTTGCCCACGAGAGTATTACTTTCTCGCATCAATGCTATCTCTTCGTCCGTTTTAAGATAAATCATCTTTACGCTTATTAATAGCCTGCGCGACCTTTGATTTTACCTGACTTCATAAGACCATCGTAATGGTGCATCATGAGGTGGCTTTCTATTTGTTGAAGCGTATCGAGAACCACACCTACCAAGATGAGCAACGAAGTACCACCAAAGAATTGAGAGAACTCGGCACTCACACCTGCTGCTTGAGCAAATGCGGGTAGGATAGCTACAATTGCAAGGAAAATAGATCCGGGCAATGTGATACGCGACATAATAGAATCAAGGTACTCGGCAGTTTTCTTACCAGGTTTGATACCGGGGATAAAGCCGTTGTTCATCTTCATATTTTCGGCCATTTGAGTGGGTTGCACTGTGATGGCTGTATAGAAGTATGTAAAGGCAATAATCAACACAGCAAAAATTGCGTTATACCAAAAACCTGTCATCGACATGAATGAACGGAAGAATGCTGAGCTTGCTGCCTCGGCGTTGAATCCGGCAATAGTGATAGGTATGAACATAATGGCTTGTGCAAAGATGATAGGCATTACACCGGCAGTATTTACTTTGAGAGGGATATACTGTCTTGCACCACCATATTGTTTGTTACCCACAATGCGCTTGGCATATTGTACGGGCACTTTGCGTACACCTTGTACAAGCATAATGGCCAAAGCAATAACCAAAAGCAGGAATACAATCTCGAACAAGAAGATTACCAAACCACCTTGTTGTGAAGTGAAACGATTGGTAAACTCTTGTGCAAGAGCCAAGGGAAGACGTGCGATGATACCGATGAGGATGATAAACGAAATACCGTTACCAATACCACGATCGGTAATGCGCTCGCCAAGCCACATGATAAACATACTACCTGCAGCCAATACAATGGTAGAAACTACCAAGAACGCCCAGCCTTCGGGGAAGGCAGCACCCATTTGTACTCGCAAGTTGACAAGGTAAGCGGGACCTTGCAACATAAGGATAAGTACAGTGAGATAGCGAGTATATTGGTTGAGTTTCATTCGGCCGCTTTCACCATCACGTTGCAATTTTTGGAACGAGGGCAAAACCATACCGAGCAATTGTATCACAATTGAAGCGGTAATGTAGGGCATAATACCCAATGCAAAGATTGAGGCATTAGAGAATGCACCACCCGAGAACATATCGAGCAGTTGCATCAAACCACCGCTTGTTTGCGAGCGCAATGCGTCGAGCTGAAGGGGGTCGACACCGGGAAGGACCACGAAAGATCCAACCCGATATACAAGAACCAAAAGGATCGTCGAGATGATTCGCTTACGCAAATCCTCGATTTTCCAAATATTTTTTAAGGTTTTTATAGCTCCCATTTTAATTAGAGTTTAACAGCTGTTCCACCAGCGGCAACAATAGCAGCTTCGGCTGTCTTAGAGAATGCGTGTGCTGTTACTGTGAGGGCTACTGAAATAGCACCGTTAGCAAGAATTTTGATACGTTGTTTTGATGAGGCAAGACCAGCATCTACAAGAGTTTGAACGTCAACAGCTTGCAAGTTGCGGCTCTCGGCAAGAGCTTGCAAAGTATCGAGGTTGATAGCCTTGTATTCAACACGATTGATATTCTTGAAACCAAATTTGGGAACACGGCGTTGCAAGGGCATTTGACCACCCTCAAAACCGATTTTGTTTTTGTAACCCGAACGTTGCTTAGCACCTTTGTGACCACGGGTAGAAGTACCACCCATGCCCGAGCCGGGACCACGACCGATGCGTTTGCGAGAGAAGGTTGAACCTTCAGCGGGTTTTAAGTTACTCAAATCCATATTAGTAGTGATTTAAAAGTTCGGTGGATAAAAATTAGTCAATGATAGCAACCAAATGCTTTACTTTAGCAACCATACCAAGGATGGCAGGAGTTGCATTGTGTTCAACGACACGACCCATACGAGTCAAACCAAGTGCATCGAGAGTGCGACGTTGATTTTGAGGGCATTTGATTCTACTTTTTACTTGTTTAATTTTGATAGTTTCCATTGTGTACTCCTCCATTAGCCTTTAAAGACTGTTTCCATCGATACTCCACGGTTTTGAGCAACCATTTGAGCATCTCTCAACTCAGACAAAGCAGCGATTGTTGCTTTAACCAAGTTGTGGGGGTTAGACGAACCTTTTGACTTAGCAAGCACGTCGGTTACACCAACGCTTTCCAATACAGCACGCATAGCACCACCGGCCTTCACACCGGTACCGTGAGATGCGGGTTTGATATATACTCGCGCACCACCAAATTTGGCGTATTGATCGTGGGGGATTGTACCTTTGAGTACGGGTACTTTGATGAGGTTTTTCTTGGCTGCTTCTACACCTTTGGCAATAGCAGCAGTTACTTCGCCGGCTTTACCGAGACCCCAACCCACAATACCGTTTTCGTTACCTACAACTACGATGGCCGAGAAAGTGAAAGTACGACCACCTTTTGTTACTTTGGTAACACGGTTGATAGCGACCAAACGGTCTTTGAGTTCGAGGTCGCTAGTTGATTTTACTCTGTTGTTTTTTACTGCCATAATGATTAAAATTTAAGTCCACCGTTACGGGCGGCATCAGCCAATTCTTTAATTCTTCCGTGATAGAGGTATCCGTTACGGTCGAAAACGACAGTTGTGATACCAGCTTCTTGAGCTTTCTTGGCAATCTCAGCACCTACTTGAGCAGCTTGCTCTTTCTTGTTACCGCCTTCGATACCGCGAGATGAAGCAGCAGCGAGTGTTTTACCGGCGATATCGTCGATGAGTTGCACGTAGATTTGTTTATTGCTTCTGAAAACAGTCATACGGGGACGTTGGGCAGTACCCGAGATTTTACCGCGAATGCGGGTTTTTATCTTCAGTCTTCTTTCTATTTTCGTTGTCATGATAATACCGTTTTACATGTTTTACTTAGCACCTGCCGACTTACCAGACTTACGACGTACAATCTCACCAGCGAAGCGAATACCTTTACCTTTGTAGGGCTCGGGCTTACGCAATGAGCGAATCTTGGCGCAAACTTGACCAAGGAGTTGCTTGTCGTACGACTCCAAAGTAATCATGGGGTTTTTATTTCTCTCTGTTTTGGCTTCAACCTTGATTTCGGCGGGGAGCTTGATAACGATAGAGTGTGAGAAGCCGAGTGAAAGCTCGAGTACTTGACCGTTGCTTTGTGCGCGGTAACCTACACCTACCAACTCCATTTCTTTCTTGTAACCTTCCGATACACCAACAACCATATTGTTGATGAGTGCACGGTACAAGCCATGTAAAGAGCGGTTTTCTTTCTCATCATCGGCACGCATTACTTCTACGTGGCCGTCTTCAACTTTAACAGTGATTGAAGGCGCTACTGCTTGTTTGAGTTCACCTTTGGGACCCTTAACAGT
>JAFZDG010000306.1 GCA_017561285.1 Bacteroidaceae bacterium | reverse complement strand
TGTCCGTTCCCACAGTATGTAAAACAGAATGGCCGTTATGGACAACTATTTACAAACCAGCTAAATGGTAGAACCCTTTTCTTGCCTACAACCGGCTCTAAAGAGATGGGATCGGCGCATCGCGAAGCCAATACATGTGGTCTTTATTGGACATCAACACCCCTCAAAGATTCGTATAAGAATGGTGCTCATGAATACCATTACGGAGCTGCTTTGGGTGAGATGGGTGTAGGTGAGCGCTCATCTGGTCTTGCAGTGCGCGCAGTTATTGACAATGATGCTATGAACAACATTCCGGCGCAAGGAGAAACCAATGGTCATCAATGGGTCGATTTGGGCTTGCCTTCGGGCACCAAATGGGCTACTTGCAATGTGGGTGCAAAATCGTCAGAAGAATATGGTAAAACCTATCAGTGGTCAAAAATCACACCCTCTCATGAAGATTATGTAGAATGGAACGACGCTCAAGGCAAAAAGATGGGCGACATTGGAGGAAAAGCATCTTGTGATGCAGCGACAGCCCAATGGGGCAAAGGTTGGCGAATGCCTACCGAAGCCGAATTTAGAGAGCTGATGGAGTACTGCACTTGGGAGTATACCACACTGGGCAGGGTAAAAGGATGCAAGGCTATTAGCAAGATAAACGGTAACTATATCTTCTTCCCTATTCAATTTTATGAAGATATAGGTCGATATTGGTCTTCAACCCCATCGAACTATCCGGGTGACTATGAATCACAATGTTTATCAGTTTACAAGGAGAGTATAAGTGTCGGCAGTAAGAATCGAAATGATATTTATGCCATCCGTCCGGTAACAAAGTAAAGTCGTGAGAAAAAAATATCCCCTTTAGATTGATAATTACAAGAGGGTACAACCATAGAGAGGGCCCCAAAGTTTTTTTCCGAACTTTGGGGCCCTCTCTAATTTAAAATTTCTCTATGATTGGAAATATCAATCTAATGTTTCACTACTTATTTTATCAGCTTATTTTTTGGCTTCGAGAATAGGTAGGTTGGCTTCGGTAGGAATGTAAATAACCTTATCGGTGGCCGTATTTTGTTGACGCACCCACAAGTATTGTATATAAGTGGGTGTGATAGAACCATTCTCTATTTGAATAGCTTCAGCAGCACCTTTAGCACGCTCAACCTCGGCTTGGGCATTGAGTTTCTCCGCTTCAAGATTGGCTTTGGCTTCTTCTATTTTGATACGACGATTCTGCTCAGCTTTTGCAAATTCGGCACGACCACTCATCTCTTGGCTCCATACGGTGTAGGTGGGGATAGCAAACATAAAGAATGCTATAACCAATACAAATGTAAGTAACAAAGACCAATAGAACGATGCGTGATAGATGGTTCTTCCGGGTTCTCTTGTGATGAATTTCATAAGGTTGCGTATTTGGTTAAACAATTAAAATCGTTTTATCTCAACATATTGGCCACTCTGTTTACAGCTGCAATAAAAGTATCTATCTCTTGGCGAGTATTGTATATGGCAAATGAGGCTCGCACTGTTCCTTCTATGCCCAATGCGTGCATAAGGGGTTGAGCGCAATGGTGGCCTGTGCGTACGGCTATACCCAACTTGTCGAGCAGCATACCCATATCATAGTGATGTATGTTGCCTACAAGGAACGATATAACCGGAGTCTTGTGGGCGGCTGTACCAAATATCTTCAAGTCTTCAATCTCTTGCAACCGTACAGTGGCATATTGCAGCAACTCTTCTTCATAGGCTTGCATAGCAGCAAATCCCACCCCTTCAATCCAATCGAGTGCCGCAGCAAAAGCTGTGCTGCCAATATAATCGGGTGTTCCTGCCTCAAATTTGTAGGGCAACTCGTTGAATGTTGTGCGTTCAAACGAAACTTGAGCAATCATCTCGCCACCACCCTGATAGGGAGGCATGGCATCGAGCCACTTTTCCTTGCCATACAACACACCTATACCTGTAGGTCCAAAGACCTTGTGTGCCGAGAATACATAGAAGTCGGCATCGAGGGCTTGCACATCTACAGCCAAGTGAGGTATGCCTTGTGCGCCATC
>JAFZDG010000028.1 GCA_017561285.1 Bacteroidaceae bacterium | reverse complement strand
ACGCAGATGTATGGTGACATAGGTTTTCCACGCTTTTTTAGACTTGGGCCACCACAGCACAACACCGGTAATGAGTATAACCACAAACAATAAAGTACTGACACCCACAATCATTTTACCCCAGAAAATGCCGCCATTGGCATCGCGTTTGTCAAGCAAGAAACGGTGAAGACGAAACATTGTGTTGAAAAAGGGAAGTCGGCTACTGCTACCTTTCACCTCACCGGTATATTGGTCAACCAATACAGCCGCCCTACGGGGTTTTGAGAGATTTATTTTGTATGCTCGCTTCGGGTTGGGATCTATTGTAACACCTTTTATGGTAACACCTTCAGCAAGGGTTGGCTCAACAATATGTATGATAGAATCTACCGGCAGTGGATATTGTTTTACCTCCTTGACAAAATACAGATCGTGTTGCACACACTCGGTTATCTCTTTCTCAAAGACGAGCATAGCACCCGAGAAACAGATAATTGTTATTACAAGCCCCAACGGAATAGAGAGCCAAAGGTGTAATTGATGGAATAATTTTTTCATAACTATTATTTATCAATGGGTAACAATAGGCCTACGCCATTTATTTGTGTTGCTTCTACAGTAACACCTTTTGAGGCTGTTGCTGTCGTGGGATCGATTACATATATCGAAGGATAGCCATCGGTGGTAGTAACTGTTACATATACCTTACCGTTTTCGTTATATATAGCATTGCCAAAACTTGAAATCTTTTCGGTTTCGGGCATACCATCGATATTACTGTTGTTATTTTCGTCACAAACAACAAAAGCCATTACAGAAACTACTAATATTGAGTAGATGAAGTTTTTCTTATTCATTTTTATAACGTTTTTTTATTGATATTATTTTCCGAAGCAAACTCTTATTTTTCCATAAAATGCGCGACCGGCTTTCTGTAAGCTGAAATTATCATATAACAACTCATCGGTAATATTACGACACTCAACAATGAAATTATATCGTCCTTGATATATGCTATAGGTAATTGAAATAATGTATAATAATCATTTATAACTAACCATTTTTAGGTATAAGAGCTATGTTATAGATAGAATTTTGATCATAATTGAAGATTTTTCCATATCTTAGCACCTAAAAAAATAAGTATAAAGATGCTATACCTTGTCATTGCCATCACATTCGGATCACTATTCGCTATATTATTCAAGATATTTCAGCGACAAGGCATTGATGCCTTGCAGGCCATTGCTATCAACTATATAGTAGCATTTGTCATAGGTATGGCAGGGAGTATATCTCAAGGTTTCGATGCTACGGGTATAGACAAATGGGGACTACCGGCTACCATTGTAGGACTCTTTATGATGGCCTCTTTTGTAACTATGAATCTGGCTACTCGTTCACATGGCGTAGCCATTGCCACCATTGCCGCACGAGTGGCATTTGTTGTACCGGTACTATGCGCCTTCATTTTCTTGGGTGGAAATGAACCTCGTTGGATAGCCTCGGCATTGGTTATTGCCTCGCTCGCACTCATCTTCTCACAACGCCGCAAAGAAAAAGCCGGCACATTACAATGGATATACCCACTGCTGGTATTTGCCGGCTATGGTATTACCAACTTTATGCTGAAGTTATGCCAACAAATAGTAGCCAATGTCAATGGTAGCGATGCTACACTCAGCCTCGTGACCGGCACATCGTTCCTTGCGGCACTACTTTTTACTATACTATATTACTATATGCTACCACGCACCCAACGCACACCCCTATCGTGGCGCAATATGGTGGCCGGAGTCGTATTGGGTATAGTAAATGTTGGATGCACTTATTTTCTACTCAAATCGCTTATGGTAATAGATAGTAGTATATTCTATCCCGTATATAATATTGCTATCGTCACAATAGCCACGCTTGTTGGTCGAATGTGCTTTGGCGAACAGCTCACCGCAACACAATATACCGGCATAGCCATAGCCCTACTGGCCATCGTACTCTTTTTCTGCTGATTATCAGCATATTTAAGGAAAATCAAACAATTTTCTCACTTTTTTTTGTAAAATAATTTTCGTTGCGCAAAAAGGCTGCATAACGACTCTCTACCTTTGCATCGTCAGAACAAAGGAAGTATGGTTGAGCGGTCTAAAACAGCACTCTGCTAAGGTGCCGAGCCACAAGGCTCCGAAGGTTCGAATCCTTCTGCTTCCGCTATTTGATAGAAGTATAGTTCAGTTGGTAGAACGTCGGTCTCCAAAACCGAAGGTCGGAGGTTCGAGCCCTTTTGCTTCTGCACAATGGAATCTTGGCAGACAAGGTGTATGCGCAGGACTGAAAATCCTGAGAATGTGGTTCGACTCCACAAGATTCCACCTATATGGTGTTGGTAGTTCAGTTGGTTAGAATGCCTGATTGTGGTTCAGGTGGTCGCGGGTTCGAGTCCCGTCCTTCACCCCATTTGCTCCGGTAGATTAGTCGGACAGAACATATCTCTATGAAAGAGTGTGTCGCAAGTTAAAAATCCAACCCGGAGCATCGTATATTGCGGGATGATAGCAGTTGGCAGCTAGTCAGACTCATAATCTGAAGGTCGGTGGTTCGAGTCCACCTCCCGCTACTTATGTGAGGATGCCTGAGTGGTCTAAAGGGGTGGTCTGCAAAACCATTTTTCATCGGTTCAAATCCGATTCCTCACTCTACGGTAAAAGGTTTCTACAGATGCTTTGTTCACTTGTAGAAACCTTTTTGCTATACTACCCGGAGAAGATAATTGAGCTTGTCCCTGACTCGGGCCAATACTTCATCCAGTTTATCTATATCGCCGTCTTCCTTGTACTCTTCTATGATTCTCACAGCCGTGACTATCAGGTTGTAGTCTTCGTCCGAAATAGGGGTGTTGGTTATAGAGTAATCAGGATTGGCATACCTGTAATATTTGTTATCATAGACCTCTATGGGGGCGTAATATCCTAATTTATCGGAACGCATCATCTGCAGGTCACCTTGTACGGTTCTGCGGGAAACTCCTTTAACAATGCCCTCCATATCATAGAGAGCATCGGAGCAGGCCTCCACAAGATCATCAAGAGTCCATCTGCGGTATTTGTTCCTCAAGCATCGGTCTATAGTTTTGTATCGTATAAGTGCATTTTTGTTTGCCGGCATAGCTGTAAAAATCTGTTATATCCATAAACAATGGGGTTATTACGTGCCAATCCAGCATAAAAAGAAGATTGCCGAAAGGCACAAAAAAAATTGGAAAGCTTCTTACGGACTTTCCAACTATCTTCTTTTATTTTGTTTACTAATGTTTGGTATTTAAATAGAAACACAACATAGGTAACTGCCCAAACAAAGCTGTCGGAGAAATCCAATAAGCACACATCTGAAGCTGCTAAAGCACCAGCTAAAGCAACAACTTCCAAAGCTATGACTGCAATGGTGTGTCATTCCTGATGTGTATGTTCTTTGTTTCAGCATTACTTTATGTTTAATTGTTACGCTATTATATTATCATTCCCATACGGTGGGTAGAAAAATCTATTTTCGGCCACAAAGCTACGACAATGCTGCGCAATCTTTTTGCGCAACGAACAGAAATTGTTCTATATTTATTATACAATACAAAAAAAACCGCAGAGTCTGTGACAATGCGGTTTTTATCTTGCAAAGCGAAGTGCCTTGTATTAGACACGTTTTTCGCGGATGCGGGCTTTCTTACCGGTGAGTTTACGCAAGTAGTACAATTTAGCACGACGTACTTTACCACGACGGTTTACAGTGATTTTCTCTACGAAGGGAGAGTCGAGGGGGAAGATACGCTCTACACCTACGTTGCCCGACATTTTGCGTACAGTGAAACGTTTTTTGTCACCATGTCCCGAGATGCGAATTACATCGCCACGGAAATCTTGAATACGCTCTTTGTTACCCTCTTGGATGCGGTAAGAAACTGTGATAGTATCACCGCTCTTGAATTCGGGGTGTTGTTTCTTTTCTGAAGCAAAAGCTTCTTCTACAATCTTAATAAAATCCATTTTTATAGCTATTAAAATGTTATTATTCGCAATATTCACAGACCGCTTGTTCTGCCAGAGATTACGAAATGCGGCGCAAAGTAACAAAATTTTATTGACATCTACAAGTTTTACACCTCTATTTTTTTCTCTTTCACAAGTACTTATTATCCTCCTATATTTATCATAGGCAGTTTATTGACTTTCTATAAAAGATTTTACTACATTTGTAAAAGATAGGATGTCTATGAAACAAAACGTACTTGGCAACAGTGATAGCCGCAGCATCGAAGAGCAAGGTACTTTTATGCCCGACGATTTCTATATGCGCAGAGTGTCGCACTTTGCACAACTACCTATTGACAATAACGATGTGATAATGCTGGGTGACAGCCTTATAAATGGTTGCGAATGGCACGAATTGATTAGAAACGAACATATAAAAAACAGAGGTATCAACGGCGACACCATTGTGGGTGTACGCTACCGAGCGGCTACAACGATGCAAGGTCTACCTCGCAAGGTTTTTGTTATGATAGGCATCAATGATGTATCGCACAACATTGCGGCCGATGATATAGCCAACAACATTGTTGCTCTTGTCGACTACCTACACACACTATCGCCTGCGACTCGTATCTATCTGCATAGTTTGCTACCGTTCGACTCATCATACTATTATACCTCGCTCGAAGGTAAGGAACAAGATGTCGTTACAATCAATCGCATATTGCACGATGCGGCCGATAGTCACAACTATACCTATATAGAACTATACAAGCACTTTGTGCGCCCACAAACCTACTTGTTGGATGCTGCCTATACCACCGATGGGCTGCATCTCAATGGTCAAGGTTATAATCTATGGGCTCAATTACTACAACCCTATATAAACGAATGATCATGAAACAGACTCTTTCTATACTGCTGCCGGCAATATTCTTATTCTCTATACACTTTGCCGTAGCACAAAACAGTGCCGACAGCATTGCGAATGATATAAAGCAGTTTTCTGAATATCAGGCACAATTGTCGGTAGAAGAGTGTTCTGCATCAGCGCAACAATGGGTAGATATGCTACCTCAATCGGAGTTGCTCACATATGCAGCCCAAGCACAGAAGATACTATATACACCATATAGCTCACACAACCAACGCATTGCCTATCGCACACTGCTGCAACGCCTGCTTCAAGGTAATAGCAACGATGTATCACTGTTGCGATACAAATATATGTACGAAATGCTTGTACACAACAATGAGGGTGATAGTGCAACAGACTTTATCTATTACGATATAAACGACAATGAACACTCCCTAAGCGAGCACAATGGCAACCAAACACTCATTATATTCAATGATCCGGAGTGCGAAGAGTGTGCATCATTGCGTCAACACATCATAGACAACGGCGAATTACAAGGCATAGCCATTGACAGCACAACCACCATATTGGTTATTTACCCCGATATGCCTACCCCCGAATGGAGAGAGGCGGTAACACACTATCCCGAGAGATGGAAGATAGGTTACTCTGAGGACGTTTCGGACTTATACGACCTACGCACATTGCCATCGACCTATTTGCTCGATGACAAACACATCATCACACTACGCAATGCACACACATATATCACTGTTATAGAGTAGCATACACCTGACGTTTGTTTGATATAAAAGGTCGTCTTACAATCACAGCAAGACGACCTTTCTATTCAAAAACATATATCGTATAAACGTTCTATTAAAAACCTATTTCGTAATTTTCATTACAAAGCCACCTCCTTGTGCCATATCTATGCGGATGATGTCTTTCGATTTTATGCGTTTTATCTCTCTACAATAACGATTGGCATCGACATTGCTCTCGTGCACATCGCGGAATATTTCTACCTCATACACTGCATCATCGGGCAGAAATGAAAAGTCTATATCGACTGTTCGGCCGGTCCAATCGTTGATACCACCCACATACCATACATCGCCGGCTTTGCGAGCCATCACTACATATTGGCCATATCGAGCCAATAGGGGTATTGTTTCGTCCCACACAGTGGGTACTTGCGATAGGTAGCGCAATATGTCGGGATATTTGCGATATTCATCGGGCGAATCGGCCAACATCGAAAATGGTGAGTCTATGATAAGGTACAACGCCATATCGTGGCAACGTGTACCCAGAGTCATGGGCAGATTGTGTTCGATGGGACGGAACACCTCACGAGTAGCATTGCGCATAGATCCGGGTGTATAGTCTGTACCACCACACAACATACGGGTAAATGCACACTGTAAACGATATACCGGATCACTCGATGTATCCCACTTAGCACATTCGGCACCACGCATAGCCTCATAGGTCATGATATTGGGATAGGCACGATGCAGACCTGTAGGCTTACTGCATCCATGAAAATCTACCATCAAATGTCGCTCGGCACAGGCTTTGGCCAACTCTTCATACTCCGGTATAATAGCCGCATCGTCACGATCGAAAAAGTCTATTTTCACACCGGCTGCACCCCATGCACTGATAGAGTCGAGATAGATATGTTTGTTGTGGAAGAGTGTTGCAGCAACAGTCCACAACCACACGCCCACTTGTTTCTCTTTGCCATATCGTATCACCTCTTTGATGTCGATATTTTTATTAAAATCCAAATGATCGAAAACATTACTCCATCCGGCATCTACCAATAGATATTCTATGCCATTTTCGGCAGCAAAATCAATGTAATACTTATACAACTCGGTTGTAAGACGGCGAGACTCAAAGGGTGCATTCTCGAGAATTGCACAATGCCACCATTCCCAAGCAGCCTTGCCCGGACGAATCCAATCGGTGTCGGTTATCTGTTGCGGCTTGGCAAGCAAATATACCATCTCGTTGGTAAGTAAGCGGCGGTCATCGTCACTCACCATCACAATACGCCAGGGGAAAGCGTGCTGAGCCGATACGCGCGCCAAATAATTCTCTCGCTCCTTTACAACAGTAATAAAGTTGCCCCAACTACCCATCTCTATGCGGCGAGGGTATTGTGCCCAATGGCCACACATCACACCTTGAGTCTTCTTGAGATACATACCGGGATAGTTGTGCAAATCGGACTCTGCAACGACCACTTTATAATCGTGCTTGCGGTTATCAAAGAGCATAGGAGTGAGTCCCCACTCTCCATCACGCATATCTGAGAGTTGGTCATATACACTATGTGTTACCTCCCACGATGTATAAGTAGTCGTATCGGGCAATACCACTGCAGGATTGTCGGCTACATTGAAAGTTGCAACTTCGTGTGCAATAATGAGCGAATCGGTAGCAGCACCCAAGCCTACAAAACGATATGCCGCACCCTCATTGTACATACGAAAATGTACGGCATAACGGTCACTAAAGGTCAATATCAACTCATTGTAACAATCTCGTACAACTTTGTTCTTACCCATAAGAGGATATACCACACCATCGTGCGATGACTCTGCAACATCTACAATAGCCGATGTTCCGTTCCACATACGACCATCATACATCATCATACCTATAGGCGATGCAGCTACCACCTCATTACCATCCATCGCTACGGTGTAATACAAACGAGGCTCGGTAGAGATACCCATTTGCATACGTCCATCGGGCGATGTAAGTGTAAAACGAGCAGAATGACAGTTGGCCGTAAAGCCAACCATCATTGCTACTACACACATTATTACCTTAATAAACCTATTCATTTCAATATATTATTTCATATTTACTTGAGCACCTTGATGATTGATGTCGAGCGACAACACTTCCGAAAGGAATTGATGCGCTTTCTCTACATCACCCAATCCGCTATAACCCAATCCCATTACATAGCAACAGTGAATGCGATTGCGCTTGTTGAGATCATCGTCCCAAATGGCCAAATCGGGCAACGAAACAGCAAAGTAGTCTATGCGACAATGGTCGAAGAGGTGTTTCTCGCCATGCTTGATGAGCTTATTGAAACGACTTCGAGCTTTGTTCTCCTCACCCAATTCACGCCAAGCCAATCCCTGGAAGTAAATCTTATCGGGCTGCTGGTCGTTATAGAAGAAGGCTTGTTGAGGCTCATCGCTACCAATGGTAGCAATTGTAAAGCAACGGTTGGCCTCTTCGATATTACCCAACCCTTTATGGGCAAGGCCCTTATAATACCACACATCGTTCTCCTCGGCATTTTGCAACTTACCTTCTCCCAAATTGTGAGGATATTGCTCTGTCTCGGCCAACAACGTTAATGCCTCTTGGTAACGTCCATCGGCAATGGCTTGCTTGGCAAGTTCTATACGGCACAATACATATTGTCCTGTAATCTTACCTTCACCACCCTCCCAGGGATGGAATTTACGCTCGGCAATCATACGGCGCGCTTCGTCATAACGTCCCAATTGGTTGTAGAGGGTTATGCGCTCAATCGACAAGTCGTCACGCTCTTCCACTTGCTCAAGATGTTGCTCCAACAAGTCAAGACGAGCTTGATAGGGATAGCCCAATTTCTTGTACAATTGGTCAAGTTCCATAAGGATGCGTGAATCGGTGTTATCCAGTGCATAGGCCTTCTCAAGCATTATACGAGCCTGTTCCTTCTCGTTGCGCTTGTTGTAATAGGCCAAAGCCAAGTTACGCCACACAGTGGGGAACGTATCATTGAGTTGCGATGACAACTCCCAGGCCTCCACAGCCTCATCGTAGCGGCGGGCTGCATACCAGAAGTTACCCAATGCATAGGCAGCCTTTGAGCAACCTTGAGCATTGACTTTTATAGCATCCTGCAAGATGTTTACCTCCTCAATACGGTTGGGGAAACAGTAGCTGTGATCGCATTGCTCTCCACGTTTATAGTATTCGAGAGCTTTGTCTTCATTGCCTTTGCACGAATAGAAATAACCCACCGCATAGGCTGCTACAGGATATACATCACAGGTATGTTGCATATAGTCTTCGAGCAAATCGATAGCCTCATCGTAGCTACCCGATGCTGCAAAGTCGAGAGCATACTCAATGCAACCATGTGACCAACCACGCATCATATCGCGCAACTCATTGAGGGTATTCTCCTCGCGAGTGAGCAAATAACGCTCATAACGGCATCCCATATTGAAACGGTCTATCTGCAACGATTCGTCAATCCAGTTGAGTGCTTCATTCTTACGATTCATATAGCGTAAGATGGTGGCTTTGAGTTGACGCGCTTTGTGGTTGTGCCAGTTGCGAACCAATGCACACTCTACATTATTCAGAGCCTCGGCATAGTCGCCTCGCATGGTATCTATCAAGGCTATATTGTAATATGCAGCATCTTGCCAAGCGGCGTTCCAAGTTGCCTTGAAGAATGCTTCGTACGCCTCGTCATATTTCTGTTGCATCTTGCAACTCCAACCCAAGTTATAGTATGGCTCACCATCATAAGGGTTGGGATTGCGCTCGATGAGTGTGTCGATAGCCCTGCGGAAATAGGGTTCGGCCTGAGCAAAACAGCCCTTGCGCATCAACAGCAATCCCATCGCATTGTTACAACGCACATCGCCCGGCTCTCGGCGCAATGCCTCATTATAATAATCCATCGGATTGTAGGTAGCGTGACGATATTGTTCGAGATGCAAACCGGTAAGATAGAGTTGCTCGATAGAGGCTATATCTTGAGGATCTTTAGCCGCTTTAGCGGGATCGGGTATCGGTTTTATCTCGGGCTTTTCGGCACGATATGATACCATTGACCTACCACCGGCCGACTTCACCTCGGCAATAATATTCTCGGGCAAAACGCCTGCAGCCTTGAAACTGTCGATATAGGGTGTACGAGGAGAGCAATCGATGCACTTATCTATATATACAACACCATCGGCATCTTTTACTACTACATGCAATCCACGCTCTACACCTGTGGTATAAAGAATAATTTTGCCTTCACCTTGCTCATCGACCTCTACATTGAGAATAGCATCTTTGGTGGCATTTTTTACATATCCCACCTCGCTATAAGGCATAAAGTATTGTACCCACGACTTCTCCTCATAGGGTTGCAACCAAGAGAAGTCGGGTTGGTTATCGGTAAATACACCGGTCATCAACTCGATATATGGTCCATCCTCATCGGTAAGGTTACGATCCCATGCAATACCAAAGTCGCCACAACCCCATGTCCATTGTTTCTTACCGGGCGAAACATGGTGATTGGCAACGTGCAACAAACCGCCCTTTACATCGGCTTCATATCCACCCACAAAGTCATAACGCGACTTGATGGCCATATACGATGTAGGTACAGGAATATTCTTGTACTTAGAAATATCTACACCGGCCGAGTAATCTTGTTTGTAATATACACCAGTAGCAATGGGGAATGACGAAACGTCACGCTTACCATGATCAAATACGGCATTTACATCGGGTGGGAACACCGAGTAATAGTGGTCATTAACGACAACTGCCGGGTTGGCCCACCACAAGAAGGTTTGCGGGAAAGCTGTGCGATTATATATTTTTACTTTTATCTCAATATAGGCTTTATCGGGATAGAGAGTAAATCCTTGCATACCTTTGGTGCGGAACATACGCTCCACCTCACTACACCACACTGTCACACTGCCATCGGCATTGTGTTCTATGGCATAATCGGTAGGGAGGAATGTCGAAGGACGGTGGTGTTGTGGCCAGTTAAACTCTATACCGCCCGAAATCCAAGGTCCGGTAAGGCCCACCAAAGCGGGTTTTACGACCTGATTGTAATATACAAAGTGACGTTGCTTTATTTTATCGTATGCCATATGTACGCGGCCACCCAACTCGGGCAAGATCATCACTTTGATATACTCATTTTCCAAGAAAAATGCTTTATAAGCTTTCTCGGTCTTCACATCCGAAATTTTCTCTACTACAGGATAGGGATATACCACACCACTACTTCCTTGATACACTCGTTTTTCGAGAAAGATAGGATTTTTCTCTTCAGCACCAATCTCGTAGGTAGGCAACATAACAACTTCTTGCCATGCACGCACTTCACCCGGAGTATTAACGGTACTGCTAATAAGATATTCGGTTATTTTCTCCATATCTAACGTTTATTTTACCAACTCTTTTTCTATTTCTTCCAAACTCTTGCCTTTGGTTTCGGGTAACAAAGACACAATAAATATACCTCCTACCAGGCAGATAACACCATACAACCAGAAGGTATAGGCAGCTCCCAATCCCGAGTTGAGAATGGGGAAAGTATAAGTGAGCAAGAAGCAAGCTGCCCACAAGGCAAATGTGCATACCGACATAGCTATACCACGTACCCTATTGGGGAATATCTCCGACACGATAACCCACATAACTGTGGCCAACGTCATAGCATAGCAAGCAATAGCACATACTACAACTACCAACATAATAATGCCGGTGTATTGCAAGTAGTAGAACAAGCCCATAAAGGCGTAGATGATAGCCAAGCCAAAGGCTCCCAAAAGGGCCAGTTTCTTGCGGCCCCAACGGTCAACGACAAACATAGCAATGATGGTGAAGATAACATTGGTAACACCTGTTACAACAATATTCATCAAGACATCCGACACGCCATAGCCGGCTGCCTCGAAAATCTCTTGTGCATAATTGAAAATAACATTGATACCACACCATTGTTGCAAAACCGCCATCACAACACCAATGAGCAACACCAAGCGCATAGAGGGATGGAACAATTGACGGAAACCTCCTTGTTGCTTGTCGTTTTTCAAGGATGTTTCGATAGCCGCCAATTCGGCACGTGCAACCTCTGCTCCACCTATTTTTGTAAACACCTCGAGTGCGCGATCGTTACGACCGGTAGAGGCAAGCCAACGAGGGCTTTCGGGCAAACAGAATCCCATTACGAAAAAGAGTACCGAAGGAACCATCATAGCCCAGAACATCCAACGCCATCCGGT
>JAFZDG010000305.1 GCA_017561285.1 Bacteroidaceae bacterium | reverse complement strand
GTTGCTTTGATAAGGAGATATCTGAATTTCTCACTATCAGAGATAGGTTCGGTCGATATAAGCTTGCCATCTACTACTTGATAAGGCGACTGAGTGTAATTGAAATTCTCGTCTTTAGGTCCAAAAAGTTCATAAGCAACGACAGCCTCAGAATCTTTGTTTATAACAGTTACTTCGGCCAGAGGTGTACCCACTCCGGCATCGGTATAGAATTGAGTTGTACTCAATTGGATATCGAGCAAAGCCGATTTTTCTTGAATTAAACCAACTTCATTCAATGCTTTATGCCATTTGTATTTGTTATTTGCATCTCCTACTCCATAAAAACAGGTTTCATCGAATAATATTCTTTTAGCTTTGTCATCGATAGATACCGGCAAAATAACATCACCACTATTTACAATATGTGCGCCATCATACGACACAATATTGACCATATGATAACCGCTCCGTTTAAAGAGTGTTTGTCCCAATGGCATGGTGAGTACACCCTCCTCGGCGTTGTATATGGCATATATGGGATTGATATACGAGGCCTCAAGAGCGTTGAAATAACAGAACGGATGAAACCACACTTTGTTTGAATCATTCTCATCAATGGTGATGGTTATCTGCCACTCTTCATCGATATAGTTATCAAGGTAACTGATAGCAGTAGCAGTATAAACACCCTCGAGATCACTTGCATTGCTCGATAGGATGTGTATCTTAAACTCTTTCTCATACCACTCACCGCTGGCCGTATTGGTCACTTTAATATAGAGGTGCTTGAAAGCATTGTCGTTGGTAATAGGCATAGTAGAAGAAAGAATACCGTTCTCAATTGTATAAGGCGAAGGGGTATTCTCACCGGCACTCTTTTCGCTATACAGCTCGTAGCTATATGTTGCATTCTTATCGCCGCACAATACTCTCACATCGGCCAATGCCTCGCCGGCCGATGTTCCTACAGCAAATTGGTTGTCACTCAACAATATATCGTAGGGAGCAGTAGTAGGCGCACCCACACCAATTACAGCCGCATGGCTATACAAGAACTCCAACCCTTGATACGAGTCGGTCATATTATTGATGTCGAAATAGCCATTACCTACACCATTCCAGCCCCAATTACAGTGAACCATCTGAGTCGATTGTTTCCAACCATCGACATTCCAGCAATGACCGCCACCGCCACTTTGACCACGATATACCACCGCGCGGCCCTCGACAAGCTCACCGAGAATTATATTCAGCCACGCATCTATATCATTACCCTTCGTAACATATCGTACTGATTCTTCGTCATATCCAAAGTTGCGAGATAATGCCGCTGCAACATTTTCAGTTTGTGTTCCGGAGCTTTCTACACCATAAATCATATCTACCGACACACCACAATGGTATGCCAAACGCGCAATCTCGTCCATATTACCACTATACATACCATCCCAATCGTAGGGCCTTTCATTATCATAATTGATGCCAAGACTTCCCACATTGTTACAGTGATATGAATATTGACCATTAGGAGCTTTGGGATAGCGTTGCACCATAATGGCCTGCGCCATACCCACAGCAACACAGCCTACTATGGTTTTCTGTCCTTGAATCTCGGGACAATAATTGTTGAATGGAGCGGATTGATCGAGGTTTATCTTAATAAGAGGGGCCACATCGGGGGTAGTATTGATCTCTCGCACAGGCTTGCGTTCTTGAATGCGTTTCCACCCCTTATGCTCTACCCTATTAATGTCTTTGGCTCGGGCTGTAATAATCTTTGCATTGAAGTCGAGCAACAACTCCATAGGAGCCGGTGCTGCAAATTTACCATCCGTATTATAACCAATGACAGGACTTGACGATGACTGTGCTGCAACAACAACCCATCCACCGGCACTATACTCTATAACATAATAGGCGGGAATGCCATCGTGTTCGACCAGACGAATTGTAGCATCGGTTGCTCCATGCCATTGATCATCGAGTGCCATAAACGTATTAGCTGTACGCTCAGCCTCAGCTGTTGAAATAACTTCGGCCCTTACATACATACACAAGATTGATGCTGCAATAAGAATAAAAAGGGATGATAACTTCTTCAACATAACGTATTGTTTTATTGTACCCAGAGGTCTGCTATATAGTATTTAATATACAAAATATAGAATTTTATAATGCGATTGCGAAGGTAGTTAAAAAAACAGTTATATCCTATTACACTTCAAATATTATCACTACATTTGTTCCACAACACACCATTGCGATGAGAAATATTGCCGAACAAAAGCCTATTGTCAAATATACTCCCAAAGAAGAGATTGCCAATTGCACCACTCATATTTTGGGTGGAATAATCAGTATCGTAGTATGCTGTATGTTTCTATACAAAGGCTACCAAACAGGTTCAACGCTCACACTGGTGAGTCTGTGGCTCTATTTGTTTGGCTTGCTATTTTCCTATACGACATCGGCCATATACCACGCCTACCCGGCCGACAAAACACGAGGCAAGGCTCTCATACGCAAACTCGACCACACAGCCATTTACTGGCATATAGCAGGATGCTACTCCCCTGTAACACTCATTGCCTTCTTAAATGGAGGTGCCACCGTATGGGGATGGTTAATATTTGCCTTCGTATGGCTTTGTGCCATTGTAGGTACAGCACTCAGTTTCAGAAAAATGAGTACGCACAGCTACTTCGAGACTATATGTTACGTACTTATGGGATTAACTATCTTGGTAGCATTCAAGCCATTCTACGACTGCGTTGGCTGGAGTGTGTAGGATGGGTTATTGCCGAAGGCATCAGCTACATATCAGGGGCTGTACTCTACAGCATACACAAGGTACGCTATATGCATACCGTTTTTCATATTCTCATTATCCTGGGCGACATATTCCATATGGTGGCTGTATGGAATATACTATCGATATTTGGTGTCTGATATAAGTTATTCTTTCAATTTCTTCATTTCAGCTGTTACTAAATCCGGAGATAGATTGTAACTCATCAGAAGCAGATTATGACTCCACAGTAAAACTGCGACAGCCTGTCGCAGTTTTGTATCTTCCTCATTATAACGAAGATAAAACTTTTCATATCCCATAGGTTTCTCGGAGACAATCCCATATCTGGATATTTTGGGTTGTAATATAACGCAAGCAGATTGAATTACTGTTTGGTTTTATCATTTCTTTTTTATTTATCAAGACTGACGTTTGCCATATAACCATTTTTTATAGAGACCTTAAACAATATGTTGGTTGATTGTGTTATGACATTTTGCAATACATAACACAAGGCTTTTTTTCATGAGCCGAAGAATCATCTACAACAGGCAACTTAAAAAACTTTTTCCACAACAAGGTTATTTTTATATATATTTTTCTTGCTTTTCAAAATATTTGATATACTTTTGCAAAAATTACTTACCATGAAGATTAAAAACACACTTATCGCCATCAAAAATTTCTATGTAGAAGGTTTCAAGAATATGACTTGGGGCCGTCCGTTATGGATGCTGATTTTTCTCAAAATTTTTATCCTTTTTTTTGTATTAAGATTGTTTTTCTTCCAGCCCATACTTGCAGGCAAGAATGAGGCTGAGAAAATAGACCATGTTAGTACCGAGTTAACCCGATGATAATAAAAGAATAACAACAATAAAAACCAAAAAGTTATGGTAGAAACGGCATTAGTCAATTGGTCAAGGGCACAATTTGCCCTCACCGCCGGATATCACTGGATTTTTGTACCCCTGACACTGGGATTGGCAGTGATTATGGCAACAATGGAAACAATCTATGTGATTAAAAAAGATGAATTCTGGAAGCAAACGGCCAAGTTCTGGATGAAATTATTCGGTATAAACTTTGCCGTAGGTATTGCAACCGGTATTATTCTCGAATTTGAATTTGGAACCAACTGGAGCAACTATTCGTGGTTTGTTGGCGACATTTTTGGTGCACCGCTGGCCATAGAAGGTATCTTTGCCTTCTTTATGGAAGCAACCTTCTTTGCTGTGATGTTCTTTGGTTGGGACAAGGTGAGCAAGAAAGTACACTTGGCATCTACATGGCTCACCGGTATAGGTGCAGCGATATCGGCTGTATGGATTTTGGTAGCCAACTCATGGATGCAACATCCCGTAGGTATGGAATTTAACCCCGACACCGTACGCCATGAGATGGTTGATTTCTGGGCGTTGGTACTCAATCCGGTCGCCATATCTAAATTTTTCCACTCAGTATTCAGCGGCTGGATGACCGGCTCTATCTTTGTTATAGGCATCAGCTGTTGGTATCTGCTCAAGAAACGCGAGACTCGCTTTGCCCTTGCCAGCATACGTGTAGCAGCCATTGTAGGTATTATAGGTACATTTGCTGTGATGTTTAGTGGCGACCAATCGGGTATTCACGTTGCCGAGTACCAACCTATGAAGCTTGCTGCTGCCGAAGGTCTTGAAGATGGCGGCACACGTGCGCCATTCTCTATTGTACCCGGTGTTGAAGTGCCCGGCGTACTCTCGATACTTGCCACTCACGACATCAATGGCTACGTACCGGGTATAAACGACCTACTCAATGGTTATACTACCCCCGATGGCACAGTACACCCATCGGCCAACGACAAAATAGAACGCGGCAAAGTAGCGTTAGAGGCTTTTGGCGAATATCGCCGACTCAAAGATAGCGATCCGGTTGCTGCAGCAGATGCGCGCAAAGTACTCGAGGAGAATGTCAATTATTTTGGCTATGGCTATATCGATTCGCCCGAAGAATTGGTACCACCCGTACCGTTGGTATATTGGGCATTCCGCGTAATGGTAGGGTTAGGCAGTTTCCTTTTGTTGCTTATGGTGGTAGTATTATGGGCCGAATGGAAAGGTCGCATCAAAGATATGAAATGGCTGCAATGGGTAGCATTGCTCTCTATACCTTTGGTATATATGGCAGGCCAAGCCGGATGGATTGTTGCCGAAGTAGGTCGTCAACCATGGACCATCGAAGGCCTACTCCCCGTCAAGGCTGCCGTTTCGAGTGTTAGTGTTGGAGCTGTGCAAACAACCTTCTTCCTCTTCGTTGCCATCTTCACGCTGTTCCTCGCCATCGAGATACGTATATTGTTAAAAGCCATCAAGCAAGGCCCTCAAACCGAAACCAAATAAAAAGGAGAAACGACTATGATTACTTACGATTTTTTACAACATTATTGGTGGTTCTTAATAGCCCTTTTGGGCGGTCTATTGGTATTTCTCCTATTTGTACAAGGAGGTAATGCTATGATATTCTTGGCCGGTAAAAACGAAGATGAGCGACAACTCATTGTCAACTCGACCGGTCGCAAATGGGAGCTTACCTTCACCACATTGGTAACTTTTGGTGGTGCATTTTTTGCCTCGTTCCCTCTATTCTATAGTACAAGTTTCGGCGGTGCATATTGGGTGTGGATACTTATACTCATCACTTTTGTACTACAAGCCGTATCCTACGAATTTCAAGGCAAGGCCGGCAATATTCTGGGTAAGACAGCATTTCGCATTTTCCTCACCCTCAATGGTTGCTTAGCTCCGCTATTGATAGGCACAGCAGTGGGAACATTCTTTACCGGCTCACAATTTATAGTCGATAAAAATGCCGTAGGCGATATAGGCGCACCCGTCATTAGCCGTTGGTGCAGCGATTGGCGTGGTCTTGAAGCTGTAGCCAATCCCTTCAATGTAGAGTTTGGTCTGATGGTTATGTTCCTGGCTATATGCCTTGGTGCATTGTATATGATAAACAATATAAACCACAGCCAATTGGCTACCCAACTTCGCCGCAGCCTTTTGATATACTTTGTATGTTTCCTGGTAATGTTTTTATTAGTGGTAATACAACTTATCACTATGGATGGATATGCCGTAGATGCCAATGGCATAGTATCGATGGAAAAGGGCAAGTATCTGCACAACCTACTTGAGATGCCTGCTGTACTGATAATGTTGCTATTGGGAGCCGTATTGCTCGTAGTAGGCGTACTACTCACATTGCTAAAGAAAGAGTTTAACAAAGGTATATGGCTGGCTGCACCCGGCACTGTATTGGCTGTTATGGCTCTCTTTATGATTGCCGGCTATAACGGTACAGCCTACTATCCCTCATCGGCCGACTTGCAATGCTCACTTACCTTGTCAAACAGCTGTTCGAGCGAATTTACCCTTCGCACAATGGCCATAGTATCACTCATTATACCCTTTGTAGTGGCATACATAGCCTACTTCTGGCGTAAAATGGACCAAAAATCGCTTACAAAAGAAGAGCTTGAAAGTGGCGACAAATACTAAATAGCCTAAATATCAAACAACTACGCCCCATACAGCCCGGCTGCGTGGGGCATTTTTTTGCACGCAGCAACGCAACGTAAAGCTCAACAATTGTAATTATGAAATAAAATATGTAAATTTGTAAATCCGTTTTGGAAAAAAGAAAATACAAACACATTTTTATAGTATATCACCAAACACCTTTGTTATGAAACTCAAGAACATTCTATTGGCTGTAATTGCCGTTGCCATTGCAGGTATAATAATTTTCCTTCTCACTCGCACCGAAGAAAAACCCTTATCGACACAACAAATAAGTGCCGGCACATTGGAATGTTACCCCGATTTTCCATCAAAATACATCCCGGCTCGCGATGTGAATGTGTGGTTGCCCAAAGGATATAAAACCGGCGACAAGTGCCAAGTGCTATATATGCACGATGGACAGATGCTCTTCGATGCCAACACCACTTGGAACAACCAAGAGTGGCGTGTTGATGAAGTGATAAGCGAACTAATAGACAACAACACTATCAAAAATACCATCGTTGTAGCCATAGACAATACCGAAAACCGCCTGAACGAATACTTCCCCAATAAGGTAATCAAATATATGCCCCAAAACACTACCGACTTTGGTCCGATGTCACCTCTGGGCGATGATTATTTGAGATTTATTGTTCGCGAGCTAAAGCCGTTTATAGACAATAAATACCAACCACTCACCGATCGCGACCATACAATTATTATGGGATCGAGTATGGGTGGTCTTATATCGCTCTATGCCATATGTGAATATCCGCTCGTTTTTGGCGGAGCTATTTGTATGTCAACACACCTTTCATTTGGCAGCTTGCCTTTGGGTGGCAACAACGACCAATGGGCGCAAGCATTTATAAAATATCTCGAGAACAATCAACCTCACATCAACTACAATCGCATATATATGGATTGCGGTACCGAAGGTATAGATGCCGACTATGCACCCTATCAAGAAAATGTTAATATACTCTTCAACGAGAATGTGTGGGATACAGAACACTTTATAAGCCTCATTTTCGATGGCCACGACCATAACGAAAACTGTTGGGCCGAACGCCTCGAGGTTCCCTTCTCATTTATATTGAGTGAGTAAAACAATCAAATGCGTGGCACATCACCACGCATTTGATTTATATACCTATAATACCATCATATGGAAAATCACATTTCGGAAAAAGAGTTAGACATCGTAGTTGACAAGCTCCGACAACACATAAAGGGCAACTATCGCAAAGAGTTTGGTGTAAGGTCCTTTGACCTACGCTCCGACTATACAGCGAGCGATGTACAAACCGTTGCTCTATATATGGCAGCAGATGTAGGCCTACTGGATTACACTGTGACGGTAAAGTTGGATGATCTCAAACGCAACATCCCCCAATACTCCAACTACAACAGCGACAGAACGCTCTATATTGTATTGGACAAGAACCGATTCTTGCATCAAATGTACCCACCGGCTCAAATAATGACTATCATTGCTCACGAATTGTGTTATAAGCTTCTATGGGTACATGGACTGAGAGAAATATCTTCTGAAAAAAAATATATATCTGATGTTTGTGCCGTATATGTTGGCTTCGGACGCATTTTAATGCGTGGTATGGAGCATATAAAAAAGGAGACAATAGGCAACTGTTATTACATATCAACCAGTAATGTCGGATATTTAGAAAAATGGCAAATTGCATATCTCCGCAATAAGATACACCACAAGCCTATTGCCATACAACACTATAAGTGGTTTCCTGCATTCCGCAATATTGCCGCAATCATAGGTATGCTTCTGTTTGTGTCATTCTTTATATACTACTTCTTTTTTCGATAAGAAATACAAGATATAGAAAAAGGGACAACCCTACAAGAGAATTGTCCCTAACAGATGGTATGTAATGTACCAAATTACTTATTGAGTGCAGTAGCAACGTCAACAGCGCAAGCTACGGTGCAACCTACCATAGGATTGTTACCAATACCGAGGAAGCCCATCATCTCAACGTGTGCGGGTACTGAAGAAGAACCTGCAAATTGAGCGTCGCTGTGCATACGGCCCATTGTGTCGGTCATACCGTACGAAGCAGGACCGGCAGCCATATTATCGGGGTGCAATGTACGACCTGTACCACCACC
>JAFZDG010000304.1 GCA_017561285.1 Bacteroidaceae bacterium | reverse complement strand
GTCCTGTTTTGGGCACTCAGCCTATCATTCGCATAGTGAAAATATAGAGATACTTGTCCGGGTGGTGGAATTGGTAGACACGCTACTTTGAGGGGGTAGTGGGCGTAGGCCTGTGTGAGTTCGAATCTCATCTCGGACACTATAAAGCGAGACTGTTAAACAACAGCCTCGCTTTTTTTATATACATCTCTGTGTGTGGTGATTGCAAGCCGATGTTGTCCCGAATGTTGTCGGGAGAGTTGTTGTAGATATGTGGCTTGAGAATAATCGATTGTTATTGGGCTTTTGTGTATTGCCACTGCCACTTGTTGTTGTGGTAGCGAAAAAATCTGTTTCCCACCACCATTGTACTCTCTTCGATGGCGCGATGCAGGGTGGTGTCGTTGCCGGGGTGTATTAATAGTTCTTCATGGTAACTATATCCTATTACACCCGACTGCTCATATAGATGTAGAAAATGGTTGTCTTGAGTGGCAAAGTGATATATATATCCCTTTTGTTTCTTCTCCTTGACCGGAGTAAATCCGTTGCTTATCTTGTCGCAGAAATAGGTTGTGATGTTGTCTGTTGTGCCGGGGTGTATGGCGCTCCATACGGCCCATGTTGAGTCGGGGTATATGGCAATGAGTATTGATGGAGAGCTTGAATGAAATCTTGTTGTTGTGTGCGGCTCTGCGGGTAGTGCGATGAGTGGTATATCGTGAGGGAAGCTGTATATATCGGTAATACTCCATACAGTGGCTTTGCGGGGGTAGGCTATGTGTAGAGCGGGTGCGGCATTGTGGTAGGCTGCGAGCTCTTCTTTTTGTTGGCTGAGATGACGCAGGCAGGCAAAAGCAATGCCTGCTATCAATAGTAAAAATGCTATGATAGAGTATATTATGCGATGTCTGTTGCGTTTGCTTACTCTCATATTACAAAGTTAGTAAATTTTTGGTGTATCGCTATGATGTATCAAATATTTTGTCTATTTTTGTATGTTAAACCAGCCGTATGTAAAGGCTGTGAAAAAAAGATTTTAGGAATATAAACAAGAAAAAACATATAGTTATGAAATTTATCGTATCAAGTACTGCATTGCTCTCGCATTTGCAAATTATCAGCCGAGTTATCAACTCAAAGAACTCAATGGCAATTCTCGAAAACTTCCTTTTCGAGTTGAAGGGTAACAATCTTATCGTAACTGCATCTGACCAAGAGACAACAATGACTACTACCATCGATATAGTTGAGGCCGTAGGCAGTGGTTGTTTTGCAGTGTCGGCCAAAATCTTGCTCGATCCCTTGAAAGAGTTGCCCGAACAACCTCTTGAGTTTGAAATCAACGATGACAATCTTGAAATCTATATCAAATATCAAAACGGACACTTCAATCTGATGGGTGTCAATGGTAGTGAGTATCCTCAAGCTCGTCCTTTGAGTGATGACGCAACCGCCATTGCTATGCCAGCCGAGCGCTTGCTCAAAGGTATCGGCTATACACTCTTTGCTACTGCCGATGATACTTACCGTCCTATTATGAACGGTATCAATTTCGATATATTCCCCGATAATATCGCCTTTGTTGCATCAGATATACACAAATTGGTGCGTTTCCGCGACCTCTCGGTTCAAGCCGGTGTGCGTGCTTCGTTCATTTTACCCAAGAAGCCGGCCACATTGCTCAAAGCTATCCTTCCCAAAGAGAGTGGTGAGGTAGCGATTAACTTCGATGAGAAGAGCGCACGATTCACTCTTTCGAATTTTGTGTTGACTTGTCGTCTTATCGAGGGTAACTATCCCAACTACAACTCGGTAATACCTCAAAACAGTCCCAATATGCTCACTATCGATCGCGCATTGTTTGTCAATGTATTGCGTCGTGTGTCGGTTTTCTCCGACCAAGCTTTGGGCCTTATTGAGCTTGCTTTCGATGATCGTCATATGGTCGTTTCTACCCAAAATATCGACTATTCGATCTCAGCTACCGAGACTGTCGATTGCAACTATGCCGGAACACCTTTCACCATTGGCTTCAATGCACCCAAACTTATCGAGGTGTTCAATACCATACAATCGGATGAGGTGACAGTATCGCTCTCTGATGCAAGTCGTGCCGGTGTTATCTGTCCTCTCGAAAACGAAGAGAACGAAGAGTTGCTTATGTTGCTTATGCCTATGTTGCTCAATAAATAATATCCGATGGAACTCAAACTTACCAAACCCATTGTATTTTTTGACCTCGAGACAACCGGTACCAATATTACCGATGATCGCATTGTCGAAATCTCATACATCAAGGTCTACCCCGATGGTAGAGAAGAGAGCCGCACGTTGCGCATCAATCCCGGACGACCTATTCCCCCTGAGGCTACGGCCGTACACCACATATCGGATGCCGATGTTGCCAATGCGCCTCTTTTTGAGCAAGTGGCAGGTAGCTTAGCTGCTGTATTTACCGATGTAGATATTGCAGGCTTCAACAGCAACCGTTTCGATGTACCCTTGTTGGTAGAGGAATTTTTGCGTGTAGGCACCAATCTCGATTTGACAAAGTGCCGTTTTGTTGATGTGCAGACTATCTTCCACAAGATGGAGCAACGCACACTCTCGGCTGCATATTTGTTCTATTGTGGCAAAGAGTTGGATGGCGCTCACTCGGCCGATGCCGATACGCGAGCTACCTACGAGGTGCTCAAAGCCCAACTCGACCGATATGCATCCTTGCAGAACGACATTGATTTCTTGTCGAAATTCTCGACGCAGAATCGTAATGTCGATTTTGCCGGTCGTATCGTTTATAACGACAAGGATGTAGAGGTATTTAACTTTGGTAAGTATAAAGGAATGCCCGTTGCCGAAGTAATGGTGCGCGATCAAGGCTATTATAGCTGGATTATGCAAGGCGACTTCCCCTTGAATACCAAAAATGTGATTACTCGCATCCGTTTGCGTGGACTCAATAGCAACAACACACACAAATAACATCTATGACACTCAAAGGAAAACATATCGTTCTGGGCATTACAGGTAGCATTGCTGCTTATAAAGCCGCATATCTGCTTCGTGCTTTTGTAAAGAAAGGTGCCGAGGTACAAGTCGTTATGACACCCGCCGGTAAAGAGTTTATTACACCGGTAACATTGTCGGCGCTGAGTGGAAAACCGGTTGTAAGCGAGTTCTTCACAGCCAACGATGGCACATGGCATAGTCACGTGGATCTGGGCATATGGGCCGATGCTATGGTTATAGCTCCCGCAACGGCCTCCTCGATAGGAAAAATGGCGCATGGTGTAGCCGATAATATGCTCATTACGACCTATTTGTCGAGCAAAGCGCCCGTATTTATAGCTCCTGCTATGGACTTGGATATGTTTGCTCACCCATCTACTCAACACAACCTCGATTTGTTGCGTTCGTATGGCAATCACATCATAGAACCTACTTCGGGTGAGTTGGCCAGTCACTTGGAGGGTAAAGGACGTATGGAAGAGCCCGACCGTATTGTGGCAGTCATAGAGGAATTTTTTGCATCGCAACAAGCGTTGGCAAAAAAAAAAGTGATGATAACTGCGGGCCCGACATATGAAAAACTCGATCCGGTTCGTTTTATAGGTAACTACTCATCGGGAAAGATGGGCTTTGCCATTGCTGAGGCATGTGCTAAAGCCGGTGCCGATGTGACGCTCATCGCCGGTCCTGTAACACTCAAGACTGTTCACCCGGCTATCAAGCGTATTGATGTGGAGAGTGCCGATGAGATGTATGAGGCTGCCGTAGCCAATTTTGGCGATTGTGATGCGGCTATTATGTGTGCAGCAGTGGCCGATTACAAGCCGGCGGTATGTTGCGACAAGAAAATGAAGCGATCGGCCGATGACCTTACGTTGCAACTTGTACCCAATCGCGATATAGCTGCCGCTTTGGGAGCTATCAAGCGCGATGATCAATGTCTGGTAGGGTTTGCGTTGGAAACCAATGATGAGGAGGCCAATGCGCAAAGTAAGTTGGCCAAAAAGAACCTCGATTTTGTTGTACTCAACTCATTGCAAAACCCCGGTGCCGGATTTCGTCATGATACCAATTGCATCACTATCATTGAGCGTAACGGCAATACGACCGATTACCCTTGTAAACTCAAAAGTGAGGTGGCAACCGATATTGTAGCCAAGTTGACGCAATATATAACCAGTAAGTAAATAGTTAGATGAAACGATATGTTGTAACACTGCTCCTTATTATGTTGTCGTTACCCATGTTGGTAGCGCAGGAACTCAATTGCCGCGTTGTGGTCAATAGCGACAAGATACAAGGCACAAACAAGGAGGTGTTCAATACATTGCAAACTGCCATATCGGAGTATATGAACGATACCAAGTTCTCTTCGGTGCAACTCTCTACTGTGGAACGTATAGAGTGTACGTTGCAATTTATCGTATCGGAATATACTGACGAGCGTATGGTATGTCAGTTGCAAGTGCAGTCGCGTAGGCCGGTATATAACAGCTCATATACATCCACTCTTATCAACTTTCAGGACAATGAGGTGGAGTTTAACTACAAAGAGTACGATCCGTTGGTGTTTTCCACCTCTACCTACGAGAACAATCTCACCTGCATTCTCAACTTCTATGCCTATTTGATATTGGGTATAGACTTCGACAGCTTTATATTGTACGTTGGAGATCAGTTTTTTGAGATGGCACGTACTATGGTGCAATTGGGACAATCGACTCAAGAGCCGGGTTGGAAAGCCTTTGAGAACAATAGAAATAGAAGTGCGATATTGTCGGCTTTTGTAGAACCTACCACAAAGCCATTCCGAGAGATGTGGTACAACTATCATCGCAAGGGGATGGACGAGATGGTATTGGGTGCTTCGAAGGCCCGTTCTACAATTGGTAAGTCACTTGCTACATTGACCACGTTGTATAGCGCAACGCCCTCTTCGGTATTGTTCCCTATGTTCAAGGAGGCAAAATTCGATGAAATCATCAGTATTTACTCTAAGGCAAGTACCAACGAAAAGAGCGATATGTACGATTTGCTTATCAATATTTACCCTTCCGACAATCGCATACTTGAAAAGATTAAGGAGGAAAGTCGATAATATTTTATGATTAGAAAATTAGTTATTCGCAATTATGCGCTCATAGAGAGTCTCGACATAGACTTGGAGCAAGGTTTCTCGGTTATTACCGGCGAAACAGGTGCGGGTAAATCAATAATATTGGGTGCTTTATCGCTCATACTCGGACAGCGTGTCGATAGCAAAGTGGTAACTAATACCGATGCCAAAACAATCGTAGAGGGTACGTTTGATGTATCGAAGTATGACTTGAAGCACCTATTTGAAGAGTATGATTTGGAGTATGATGCAGAGTGTATCATAAGACGCGAAATTGCACCATCGGGCAAATCTCGTGCTTTTATCAACGATACTCCCGTTTCGGTAGCCCAATTGAAACAGATTGGCGAGCGACTTATCGATATACATTCGCAACATCAAAATCTGTTGTTGGCCGATAGCGGCTTCCAGTTGCGTATGGTCGATGTATTGGCTCAAAATGCACCTCAGTTGGCTGCATATCAGCAAGTGCATAAAGAATGCGAAACGCTGGCTGCTCGGTTGCAAGAGGCTCGTCGCCGTATCGATGATGCACATGCCGATGAAGATTACATTCGTTTTCAATATGCACAACTCTATGAAGCTCGTTTGATAGCCGGCGAGCAAGAGGAGTTGGAAAGTGAACAAGAGCGTCTTACCCATGCCGGTGACATCAAAGAGACTCTTTATGAAATAACATCGCTGCTTGAAGATAGCGATGCGAGTGTCATATCTGCTCTCAATACAATTCTTTCAAAAGCGCGCTCGTTGCAAAATTTCTTTGCCGAAGCCGAGCATATGGTTGAGCGATTGGATAGTGCATATATCGATCTCAAAGATGTAAACGCAACTTTTGCCGATTGGAATGAGGCTTTGGTTGTAGATCCCGAAAGACTTGCTTGGGTAGAAGAACGACTTGATACCATATATACTTTGCAGCAAAAGCATCGTGTGAAGAGTGTCGAAGAATTGATAGCTCTGCGTGATGAATATGCCGCACGATTGGGTAGTATAGATAATAGCGATGCCGAGATTGAAGCGCTTGCAGCTCGATTGGCCGAGGCGGAGCAGGAGCGTAAAGTAGCGGCTCAGCAACTTACCGATACCCGAGTGGCTTGTGCCGGTATATTGTCTTCGAGATTGGTCGAAGAGTTGCGTCCTTTGGGTATGCCTCACGTACATATTTCGGTCGATATAGAGCCTTGTGCATACTACAAGATGGGTGCCGAGCAAGTTGTCATACGCTTTTCGGCCAATAAAAATCAACCATTGCAACCTGTTGCAGAGGTGGCCTCGGGTGGTGAAATTTCGCGTTTAATGCTTTGTGTAAAGTCGCTTGTAGCCGATGCTTTGGCATTGCCCACTATCATCTTCGATGAGATTGACACCGGCGTGTCGGGCGATATAGCGGCACGTATGGGTAGTATTATGCATCGTATGTCGCAGTATATGCAGGTAATAGCCATTACACACTTGCCGCAAGTAGCTGCCATTGGCGATAATCAATATAGGGTATATAAAGACAATAGTGGCGATAGCACTCGCACACATTTGGTACAACTCGATGAAAATGAACGTGTAGAAGAGATTGCTCGTATGCTCAGCGGTACATCGCTTACCGAGGCGGCACTCAACAATGCACGTGTATTACTTACAACAAAAGACTTATAAAAACGATATAATGGAAAAAAGTGACTACATCTTTGGCATTCGTGCCGTTATAGAGGCCATTGAAGCCGGTAAAGAGATAGATAAGATTATGGTCAAGAAAGACCTGCAGGGCGATTTGGCTCAAGAGTTGTTTGCGGCTGCACGTCAGGTGGGAGCACCTATACAACGCGTACCGGTGGAACGAATCAATCGCATCACTCGCAAAAATCATCAAGGTGTTGTTGCCTTTCTATCGGCTGTAGAGTATTATACGCTCGACTCTTTAGTACCTGAGCTTTACGAGGCCGGTCAAGTACCGTTTGTGGTGTTGCTCGATGGTGTAACCGATGTGCGCAATTTTGGTGCGATAGCCCGTACTTGTGAGTGTGTAGGTGCTCATGCGGTTGTTATACCTGCTCGTGGCAGTGTGTCGGTCAATGCCGATGCCGTAAAGACCTCTGCCGGTGCATTGCATACCTTGCCGGTGTGTCGCGAACGTAGTATTCTTGATGCAGTGAAGTATTTGCACGATAGTGGTTTTACCATTGTTGCAGCATCGGAAAAGTCGGATAAGAATTACACACAAGTAGATTATACAGCTCCGGTTGCTATTGTAATGGGAGCAGAAGATACCGGTGTTTCGCCGGCCGTTCTACGCTATTGCGATGAGATGGTGGCAATACCTATGCGTGGTAATATTGGTTCGCTCAACGTTTCGGTAGCAGCCGGTGTAATGATGTATGAGGTAGTGCGTCAGCGCGGGTAATGCTACATTATATAATATAATAGCAAGGGAGTGTCATTCTGTAGTGGCACTCCCTTGTTGTATCGAGCAAGATAAATCTTTTTATTCGTGGCATCGTATGTCGCGTATGAGCAACTGTATGTCATCGCCTCCGCGTTGATTGTCTTCAATAGTATAACATATATCAAATAACTTACCACTCTTGATATAGTCGTAATACTCTTTCTTGTTGAATGCAATGCCATTGAGAATGTGTCCCGATTGGCTGTCTATAAGCTCAAGTTTGAGATGCTCTTGTTGGCGACCTACGAGCCTGCTTGTGCCAAAGTCGCATACCGATTTGGTAATAAATGTAGGCTTGTTATTACCGGGTCCGAAGGGGTTGAATTGGCGCAACAGTGTAATGAATTCGGGGGTAATTTCCGAAAAGTTAAGCTCTGTGTCAATGTCAATTTGAGGGGTGGTTTGTGTAGGCTCTATGTTTCTGGCTACATACTCTTCAAATCGCATTGTGAACTCTTTGATATATTCCTCTTTGAGCGATAGCCCTACGGCATAAGTGTGCCCTCCAAAGTTCTCCAACAAATCGCGGCACGACTCTACAGCCTTGTAGATGTCAAACCCTTGTACCGAGCGAGCCGATCCGGTAGCCAGTCCGTCAGAGAGTGTAAGCACCACTGCCGGGCGATAGTATAGCTCGGTGAATCGTGAAGCTACTATACCTATGATGCCTTTGTGCCAATCTTTGTTGTATATAACAATAGAACGGCGGCTCGATAGGTCTATCTGGCTGTGTAATATAATGTTAGCCTCTTCGGTAATGCGCTTGTCAAGCTCTTTGCGATCTTCGTTATATTGATCTATTTCGCGGCTTTTGCGATAAGCCTCATTGTAGTCGCGCGAGACGAGCAGATCGACTGCCTCTTGTCCCGATTGCATACGTCCCGATGCGTTGATGCGTGGACCTATCTTGAAGATAATATCGCTGATATTGAGGCTCTTTTTGTTCTGTAATTGGCACACGCGAATGATGGCGCGTAGTCCTACCGTAGGATTACTATTGAGTCGGCGCAATCCATGATAGGTGAGGATGCGGTTTTCGCCTGTAATGGGGACAATGTCCGATACGATGCTTACGGCAACAAGGTCGAGCAGAGGCTCAAGGTCGTTGGCAATATCCAGCCCGTTGCTTATGGCAAAGCCTTGCATAAACTTGTAACCAACGCCGCAACCAGATAGATGCTTATAAGGATATGGCTCATCTTCCAACTTGGGGTTGAGTATGGCCGTTGCATCGGGTAGTTGAGCATCGGGTACGTGATGGTCGCAAATGATAAAGTCTATGCCTTTGGTGCGGGCATAGGCAATGCGCTCTACTGCTTTTATGCCACAGTCGAGTGTGATAATGAGTGTTATGCCGTTTTCGGCAGCATAGTTAATACTTTTGGTCGATATGCCATACCCCTCTTCATAACGGTCGGGTATGTAGTAGTACAATCCCGAGTAGTAATTGAGCAAGTATCTATACACCAAAGCTACGGCGGTGGTTCCATCCACATCATAGTCGCCGTAAATCATAATTTTTTCTTTTGCCCCAATAGCTGCATTGAGCCTATTGACGGCCTTGTGCATATCCTTCATCAGGAAAGGATCGTGCAGGTCGCTCATAAGGGGCCTGAAAAACTTCTCCGTTTCTTCGGACGAAGTAACCCCTCGCTGTGCAAGCAACTTACATATCGTTGGGCATTGGGGGTATTTCTCCTCCAATGTCTTGCTTATAAGCTCTTGTTCCGTTGTTAGGGGCAAGTAGTTCCATTTATTAATCATTTATGTGTTTTTTTATTTTT
>JAFZDG010000303.1 GCA_017561285.1 Bacteroidaceae bacterium | reverse complement strand
TGCACCATTGTCGTACGAGAGGCACCAATATCCATCCTGGTCTATTTTGAGGTATGGGGTATGACTCTTGGCATCGCCATTATAAACTTGCAATACACGACCATCGGATAGGGTAATAACCCAACTTCCGGCCTGTTCGTCCGATGGCTCTATGTTGTTGATAAGTGCTCCATTGGCGTGTAGCTCTTCAAATATCTCCACCGCATTTTCAACATCGGTTATGCGCATTTCGAGGCTATCGAGGCGATTTTGCAAATTGTTGATATCGTTTTCTATGTTTTCAATACGTTCGCACGATGTCAGTATTATAGTCGCTACGATAAATAGTAATAGTTTCTTAATCATATTCGTGTAGTGTGTGTTGTGATATGCAAATGTAAGAAATAATCATTATCTTTGCACCTTATAAGAGTAAAAAATAGTAAATGAAAGAATTTATACATACGCAGATGGCCAGTGAGCGAGCCATCCTTATTGGTCTTATTACGGCCAATCAGAATGAAGCCAAAACCAACGAGTATCTCGATGAGTTGGCTTTTCTTGCCGAGACGGCCGGTGCGCAACCCGAGCGTCGCTTTTTGCAACGACTCGATTATCCCAATACCCGCACTTATGTGGGAACGGGTAAGTTGCAAGAGATAAAAGAGTATATCGAAATGCGTGCCGAGGACGAAGACGGTGGTGTGGGATTGGTGATTTTTGACGATGAATTGTCACCCAAACAGTTGCAAAACATCGAGCGTGAGTTGCAAGTGAAGATTCTTGACCGCACAACCCTCATTCTTGACATATTTGCCCTTCGTGCGCAAACTGCCAATGCCAAGACTCAAGTAGAGCTTGCGCAATATCAATATCTCTTGCCCCGACTCACTCGCTTGTGGACTCACTTGGAGCGTCAGCGTGGTGGTATCGGTATGCGTGGTCCCGGTGAAACGCAAATAGAGACCGACCGCCGTATTATTCTCGACCGCATTTCGCGTCTCAAAGAGGAGTTGCGCAGTATCGACCGCCAAAAGGTGATACAACGCAAAAATCGTGGCAAAATGGTGCGTGTGGCTCTTGTGGGATATACCAACGTGGGTAAATCGACCTTGATGAACTTGCTGAGCAAGTCGGAGGTATTTGCCGAGAACAAACTCTTTGCCACCCTCGATATCACAGTGCGCAAAGTCATTATCGACAATCTGCCTTTCTTGCTCTCCGACACAGTAGGTTTCATACGCAAGTTGCCCACACACTTGGTCGATTCGTTCAAATCGACACTCGATGAGGTGCGTGAGGCCGATATGCTGGTACATGTGGTAGATATTTCGCACCCTGCATTCGAGGAGCAAATAGAGGTGGTCAACCGTACACTTCACGATATCTGTCCCAATGAGGACAAACCTATGATTATTGTATTCAACAAGATTGATGCCTTTACATATGTAGAGAAAGCGGCCGATGACCTTACACCTCGTACGCGTGAGAATATTTCGCTCGATGAGTTGCGTGAGACGTGGATGGCCAAGATGAACGAGAATTGCATTTTTATCTCGGCCGTAGAGCGCGACAATATCGAGGAGTTGAAGGCGATGCTCTATCAACGTGTCAAAGAGATTCATACACAACGTTTCCCCTATAACGACTTTTTGTTTCAACACTACGAAGATATTACAGAAGAGCAATAAGATATGGAAGCACCATATATATACGAACTTGAATTTAAAGTGCGTGACTATGAACTCGATATGGAGGGTATAGTCAATAATGCCAACTATCAGCACTACCTTGAGCATACCCGTCACGAGTTTATGCTATCGTTAGGCCCCGGCTTTGGCGAACTTGTAGAGCAAGGTATTGCACCGGTCGTAACCCGCGTAGAGATACACTACAAGGCTTCGTTGCGCAGTGGCGACTCGTTCCTCTCGCGCCTCTATGTGCGCCGCAAGGGTGTGCGATATGTTTTCCATCAAGAGATTGTAAAGATGACCGGCGAGTGCTGTGTAAAGGCCGAAGTCGATACCGTCTTTACACGCAACGGTCGCCCCACTCGTGGCGATGAGTTTGCTCCCTATTACAACAAGTTGGTAAACGCCGAGTAACTGATGGATACTTTTGCCGACGAACAACTGCGCTATCGCATCGCCCTGGCCGCCATCAAGGGGATGAACCGCTTGTTGGCCGAGAAGTTGATAGAACTGACCGGTGATGTGTCGGTATTTTTCACTCTATCGCAAAAGGAGTTGAGCCACCTTACCGGATTGGATAGCTCACTCTTTTCGGAGGTGGAGCGTGGCAGAGTGTTGCGAATGGCAAGTGACGAGGTAGAGTTTATTCGCAAAAAAGGTATTACACCGCTTTTTCTCACCGATAACGACTATCCGCAGCGACTGCTCGAGTGTGACGATGCCCCCATTATGCTCTATTACAAAGGCAATAATGCCGCTTTGCAAATGCCCCGCGTAGTGAGCATCGTAGGTACTCGCCAAGCCACTCCCTATGGCAAGAATTTTGTGGAAACGCTGGTTCGTGATTTGGTCGATATGTGCCCCGATACCTTGATTGTCAGTGGATTGGCATATGGTATAGATGTCGCAGCCCATCGAGCTGCATTGCGTTATGGACTGCCCACAGTAGCTGTCTTGGCTCATGGACTCAACACCATCTATCCCGCACAACATCGCAATACGGCTGTAGAGATGCTTGAGCGAGGAGGCCTCCTCACCGAATATGCCTCGTCGCAGATAACCCACAAAGGATTTTTCCTGGCGCGCAATCGCATCGTAGCCGGACTGGCCGACGCTGTTGTTGTGGTAGAGTCTGGTGTCAAAGGCGGATCGCTATTTACGGCCACTATAGCCGGCGACTATCATCGCGATGTGTTTGCTTTGCCCGGCAGAGTAGGCGACATATCGTCTATGGGATGCAACCAACTCATACGCAATAACAAAGCCGCCCTCATTACCTGTGCCGACGATCTTGTTGAAGCAATGGGGTGGGGTACACGCACATCCGAGCCTATACAAGCATCACTATCAACTATTGCTGCGGCCGATCTTAGCCCCGATGAGCAGACCGTTATGCAATATCTCACTACACATGGCGAAGGTCAAATAAACCGTATGGCGGTCGAGCTGAACACCCCCATAGCCACCCTCTCCGCTACCCTCGTCGAGCTCGAATTTAAAGGTCGCGTCATCGCCTTCCCCGGAGGCATATACCGTCCGGTGTGATAAGGTCGCAGATTGAACTCTGTCTTAAAATAGGGGTAAAAATCGCATTGTCTCTTTTCAACTCTACGGGCATAGTCACATTTCTCTCTTTACCCGATTTATCTTGTTTAAATAGCAATATTCAGTTGGGTTTTAAGTATGTCTATAAACATTTTTACTCGGGCGAGGTATTCTCGGCAGTAGGTTATTTGTGCCCATTTAGAGCGTGGCGATTGGGCGTTGTATGCTTGCAGTGTCGAGAAGTCCAATCTTAACTGCTCGGCGAGGTACACAGCTCTCTCGTTGTGAAACTGCTGTGATATGATTGTAACAGCATCGCAACCATACACTTGCTTTGCCCTTACTACCGATTCTATTGTGCTGAATCCTTTGCCATCGAGTACTATGGCATCGGCCGGCACACCTCGTGCTACCAAAGTGTCTTTCATACACTGTGTTTCATCAACACCGCCAAGGCTGTTTTCATCACCACTTATCAATATCTTGGTTATCTTTCCTGCTTTGTATAGAGCCTCGGTAGCATCAATGCGATAAGTGAAAAAATAGTTATTCCCACCTATGCGAGCCTGTGGTGTAGTTCCCAGCAATAAGCCATATTCGGCCGGAGCAACGTCTTCTATGCGGTCAAATACTTTACCTTTTGCCCCATACATTACAACAGCATTGCAGGCAAATAATAGCATTGCCGGCAGGATTATCAAGGCCAATGGAGTGTATATAATAGCTCTTTTCATAATCAATCTGTGTTTATAGCAATAAATTGAGTTTCTACAATAGAATCAACTACAGTCCATTCGTCATTGCGAAAATCGGAATATCTTACGTGTACTGAATTTTTTCCCTTAATAGGAGATGCCATGTTATCCAAAGGCTCACCTTCGCTCCAGCCCCAGTGTCCCAACCAGGAGCATCCATATTGGGTGTCGTACAGATAGCACCATTTGCTATCTGTGTAGGTGTATACTCGATAGCTATTTATAGCCGACGTACCGGTGCTATGTAGTATTCCAAATTCATCAGTCCCATCACCATTAAGGTCTCCTTCATGGTACAATTGGCCCATTACCGTATGCTGAATTTTGAACGGAGGAACTGTATTATTCATACTTTTTATGTACCACGAATAGTAGTGCCCATCCTCTTCCATTTCGCCCGTTGGCGTACATACAAGCGTATCGACCATTTTACCTGTGAAGTTGCCTACAAGTAAATAACGTGGTATAGTGTCATCTCTTACAATCCTATCATCATTTTTGGTAGTACCTTCAGTGCCAATAGCATAGCTCTGGCATGCCGTAACTTTATGTTTAATAGTATTCGATGTATGGTGTGTGTTACTACAGCCTGCGAAAAAAATGATAGTAGAAAGGATATTTGCTATAAAATATTTCATATTTTTATTCTTTACTTAATATCGATTCAATTTTTTCACCCATTGCTTTGTCTAATAGAGGGTAAGCATCAAAGAAAGTTATTTCAGGATGAGCTTTGCGCACTTCTTCAGCATCTATTATGACGAGATGGTCGGTGTGTTTTTTTGATTGCATCAACTGTTTTTCGACTCTTTCTCGTTTTATCGTGCCTTCGAATTGATATGGCTTGG
>JAFZDG010000302.1 GCA_017561285.1 Bacteroidaceae bacterium | reverse complement strand
TCTTGGCAGCAAGTTCTTCTACCGAAGTGTTGCGTACCATTTGGTCGGTAGTGATGCCGGCAGCCATAAATGCGCTGATGGCAGCAGAGTCGATTTCGCCTTTGTACTTGTCGAGTGAGATGCCCACACTCTCTTCGCCCTCTTGTTTGAGACGGCATACCTCAATTTCGTAACCGGTGAGTTTCATCGCCAAGCGTATGTTGAGACCGTTCTTACCGATGGCGAGCGAAACCTCTTTAGAGTCGCTGAGGTAAACCGATGCACGCTTGTTGACCTCATCAACCTCGATAGATGTAATCTTGGCGGGGCTGAGGGCACGTTGAATGAAGAGTGAGGGGTTGGATGTGTAGTTGATGACATCGATGTTCTCGTTGCGCAACTCGCGAACGATACCATGTATGCGCGAGCCTTTTACACCTACGCAAGCACCTACGGGATCGATGCGGTCGTCGTACGACTCAACGGCAATCTTGGCGCGCTCGCCGGGTATGCGGGCAATGGCACGAATGAGGATGAGACCATCGTGAATCTCGGGAACCTCCAGCTCAAAGAGGCGGCGCAAGAAGTCGTTTGATGTGCGCGAAACAATAATCTTGGGATTGTTGTTTTTGTTTTCTACATCGAGTACTATGGCGCGGGCAGTGTCGCCTTTGCGATAGAAATCGGTGGGTATTTGCTCCTCTTTGGGGAGGATTATTTCGTTGTTCTCGTCGTCAACGAGCAACATCTCTTTTTTCCATATTTGATATACCTCGGCGCTAACCAACTCTCCAACGCGGTCTTTGTAGCGGTTGTAGAGAGCGTCTTTTTGCAAGTCGAGAATTTTAGAGGCCAATGTTTGACGCAGGTTGAGGATGGCGCGGCGGCCGAATTTCTCGAAAATAACCTCGTCGGTAACCTCTTCACCAACCTCAAAGTCGGGGTCTATGGCTTTGGCCTCGCTGAGCGAAATCTGCATGTTGGGGTTTGTTACTTCTCCATCCTCTACAATCTCGCGGTTGCGCCAAATCTCAAAGTCGCCTTTGGTGGGGTTTACGATTACGTCGAAGTTCTCGTCGGTACCAAACATCTTGGCAAGCACGTTGCGGAACGACTCTTCCAAAACGCTAATCATGGTGGTTACTTCAATGTTCTTGAGGTCCTTAAACTCTGAGAACGTATCTACCATACTGATGGTTTCTGCTTTTTTTGCCATGGTTTATTTAAATCTGATTAGATATTTAGTGTATTTTACTTCATTATAAGCAAATTGAAGGTCTTCTTCGACCTCAATTTTACGTTTGCTGCCTTCGGGTTTCACCTTCTTGGTGATGGTGAGTGTAAAGGCATAGTCGTTGCACTCCTTCAATATGCCGCTCAGTTTGCGACCATCGCAACTCAATACTTCTACCTCGTTGCCAATGTTCTTTTGGTATTGTGCTACTACCTTGAAGGGCGATGTGATACCGGCCGAGCCTACTTCCAACTCGTAGTCTTCTACTTCGCGGTCGAGCTTCGACTCGATGTGGCGGTGCAATGTCTCGCAACGCTCTATATCAATACCCTCTTTGTTGTCTATCTCTACGATAATGCTGTTGCCGGGGCGTACCATCACATCTACAATGAAGCAATCGCTGTCTTGTAGAGCCTCGGCTACGATGTCGTAAACGGTCTGTTTGTCTATCATATGTGTAGTGTCAAGAAAAAAACGAGGAGACATTATTGCCTCCTCCACATTCCCGATGGTGCAAATATAATACATTAATAACTAAGATGCAAGAGTAGGGTGTGGCAAAGTGGTTGCAGTTGCATATATTGTGGTATAAATTAATTATATTTTGCAATAATTAATGTTTATAAACTTATCGGGAAGGCAAAATTTCTCAATTCCTTGCTCCAGATGGCTTCGTTTCCTTGACAATATTTGTTGCAAAGCGCATGGAATGCCTTGCTGTGGTCGAAGTGTGTGAGGTGTGCCAGTTCGTGGCATACGATATATTGTCGCAGATGTTGCGGCAGGAGTAATACAAATACCGAAATGGTGATGATACCGCTGCGAGAACAGTGTCCCAGTATGCGCTGACCGCGACCTATGCGTATGCCATTGACGCGAAGGCCAAATTGCGAGGCGTAGCTTGCGACCATTTGTCGAAGCGCCGAACCATAGCATTGGGAGAGTGTGCGCATAATGTATCGTGAAAATCCACTGCAAAAGGATGCCGATAAGATGTCGTCGGGGTGATATATGAACGTGATGTGTTGTGGCTCGCGCCGGGTGCGTATGTAGCCTCGTCCTATTGACGAGTCGGCCGTCAGTAGTATCGTACCCTCGGTTATATTGAAGCTTTTGCCATCGTATAGCGATGCGCTTTGGTTGCGAACAGAGCTGTTTCTCAACAGTCGTTTTAAGGCCTCGCGATGCCGGTTGATGAGGTTTGAGAGGTAGTCGATGCTGTATGTTGTGTGTGATGGAATAACGGCAATTATGCCACCCTTTTCGCCCTTAAAGGAGATGCGAGAGGCCCTTTTGCTGTATCTGATGGCGATTTTGCCCAGCTCGGTATCGTATATTTCGTGGTTTGTAAACATAGGGTGATAATAAGCTGTTGCAAAAGTACAGAATCTGCAAAATATATCAAGAAAAAGTCCTCTATAAATATTTTATGAGAAAAAACTCTCAAAACTTTGGAAGATAATGACTATAATTATTAACTTTGCGGCTGACCTATGGAGTGTCCGTAGGTGTAGTTAACCTAATCTACAAACTAATAGCAACGAAATGACTGAATCTACAAAGGTGAAAGTTCTGGATAAGGTGGTTGTTCGTTTCTCGGGTGACTCGGGTGACGGTATGCAGCTTGCAGGCAACATCTTTTCAGCGATCTCAGCTGCAATAGGCAATGAGATTTCGACATTCCCCGACTATCCTGCAGAGATACGCGCACCGCAAGGCACCTTAAGCGGCGTGTCGGGTTTCCAAGTACATATAGGTAAAGGCGTATATACGCCCGGTGACAAAGCAGACGTGTTGGTTGCCATGAACCCCGCCGCATTGAAGACACAAATTCAATTCCTCAAAAAGGGTGGTGTGGTTATCATCGATACCGACTCGTTTAAAGAAGCAGACTTGCAAAAGGCACTTTATCAAACCGATGATGCTATTGCCGAGTTGGGTATTGACCCCGCACAAGTAATGTCGGTAGCTATCACAACGCTCACCAAAGAGTCGCTTGCCGATTCGGGCCTTGATGTAAAGTCGATTGTACGTTGCAAGAATATCTTTGCTCTCGGTCTTGTGTGCTGGCTCTTCGACCGTCCCGTATCGCAAGCCGGAAATATGCTTTCGCACAAATTTGCCAAGAAGCCTACCATTGCCGAGGCTAATGTGAAAGTATTGAATGATGGTTATAACTATGGTAATAACATACATGCATCGGTATCGACATATCGAGTAGAGACAGCATCGGTACGTAAAGGTATCTATACCGACTTGAACGGTAATACTGCTACTGCATGGGGCCTTATAGCTGCTGCTGAGAAGGCAGGCTTGCCTCTCTTCCTCGGTAGCTATCCTATTACACCTGCCACCGATGTTCTCCATGAGCTTGCCAAACGCAAAGATTTGGGCGTGAAAGCTGTTCAAATGGAAGATGAGATTGCCGGTGCTTGTTCGGCTATTGGTGCTGCTTTTGCAGGTAACTTGGCTGCAACATCTACATCAGGCCCCGGTCTTGCATTGAAGAGCGAGGCTATCGGTTTGGCTGTTATGGCCGAGCTTCCTTTGGTGGTAATCGATGTGCAACGCGGTGGTCCCTCGACAGGTCTTCCTACCAAGACCGAGCAAACCGACCTTTTGCAAGCCTTGTATGGTCGCAATGGTGAGAGTCCGTTGGTAGTTGTTGCTGCTTCTACTCCCGCCAACTGCTACGATATGGCATTCAACGCTGCTAAGATTGCGCTTGAGCATATGACTCCGGTTATGTTGCTCACCGATGGTTTCATTGCCAATGGTTCGTCGGCATGGCGTATTCCCGAAGAAGACGAGTATCCCGAAATACATCCCAACTATGTAAAACCCGAAATGCTCGAAGAGGGTTGGAAACCCTATATGCGCAATCCCGAGACACAAGTACGCTATTGGGCAGTACCCGGTATGGAAGGCTTTATGCACCGCCTCGGTGGTCTTGAAAAAGATGCCAAGACAAGTGCTATTTCGACCGATCCCGCCAACCACGCCCTCATGGTAGCTACTCGTCAAGCTAAGGTTGACAACGTGGCCAACTTTATTCCTCAACTTGAGGTTATGGGCGATCCCGATGCCGACCTCCTCGTAATAGGCTGGGGTGGTACTTATGGTCACATCTATTCGGCTGTTACCGATATGTGTAAAGAAGGAAAGAAAGTGGCAATGATTCACTTCAACTACATCAACCCGTTGCCTTCAAATGCCGAAGAGATTATTCGTCGCTATAAGAAAGTGGTAGTATGTGAGTTGAACAACGGTCAATTTGCATCTTACCTTGCAGGTAAAATCGCCGGTGTTGAGTTCTTGCGTTATAACAAGGTAGAGGGCCAACCCTTCAGCTCAGCCGAGTTGGTAGAACATTTCACCCAATTAATCGAGAAGTAATCATGGAAGAGAACAAAAAATATACAGCCCAGGACTTTAAGAGCGATCAGTATGTACGCTGGTGTCCCGGTTGTGGCGACCATGCTATCGTCAATGCCTTGCAAAGAGCAATGGCTGAAGTGGGTGTTGCTCCCCACAAAACTGCAGTAATTTCGGGTATCGGTTGCTCATCGCGCCTACCTTATTATATGGGCACCTATGGCTTCCACACTATTCACGGTCGTGGTGGTGCTATTGCATCGGGTGTGAAAATGGCCAATCCCGAACTTACCGTATGGCAAGTGTCGGGTGATGGTGACTGTCTTGCTATTGGTGGTAATCACTTCATTCACGAGGTGCGTCGTAATATCGACATCAACCTCTTGTTGATGAACAACAAGATTTATGGTCTTACAAAGGGCCAATATTCACCCACAACCGATAGAGGTGCTGTAACCAAAACTTCACCTTACGGTACAGTAGAAGATCCGTTTATCCCCGCAGAACTCGTGTTTGGCGCACGTGGTACTTTCTTTGCTCGCTCACTCGATGTTGAGATGGCTACTACAGTAGAGATTCTTGCCGCTGCAGCAGCTCACAAAGGTACTTCGGTGTGTGAGGTACTCCAAAACTGTGTTATCTTCAACCACAACATTCACTCGTATGTTGCCGACAAAGAGGTGCGTGCCGATCGCACAATCCACCTCCGTCATGGCGAGAAGATGATCTTTGGTAAAGAGAATAATCGTGGTCTTGTACTTGAAGGCTTTGCACTCAAGGCTGTTACCATTGGTGAGGATGGCTATACAATGGACGATATTCTCGTTCACGATGCCAAGAACCCCAATAATGTGTTGCACCAAATGTTGGCAATGATGGATGGCCATGAATTGCCTCTCGCTATTGGTGTAATCCGCGATGTTGATGCTCCTAACTACACAGATGAGTTGACTCGTCAAATAGAGGAAGTTAAAGCGAAGAAAAACTTTAAATCACTTCGCGAATACATTCTCAGTGGTGATACTTGGGAAGTAAAATAAGAAGACATTATCGCATAACTATATAAAGAGGACGCATCAAATGCGTCCTCTTTTGTTGTATTGATATTTCCAGGTTGTTCTGATTATGAGGTGGTTTTATTCTGTTGCGTAGTGATATCGCTAAATCTGTGATTGAGATAATCTTGTATAGTCTCTTCGCTGGGAATGTCGAGCTTTTTGCGAAGGCGATTTCGGGCAGATTCTATGCTTCGTACTTCTCGGAAGGTAATAGCCGAGATTTCTTTGGTGGAAAGTCCTATATACAACATAGCGCAGAGTCGTTTCTGTCGTTGTGTCATACCCGGGCTTATCACATCTAAGTGCTCATAGAATGAGGGGTGTACTTGCTCAAAAAAATAGCGAAACTCTTGCCAGTTGTCGGTAGAGCAGTGTTGCTTGAGTTGGGTGATGATATTGCGAATATGTTCTCTGTGTTCTTTGTTGCGTGGATTGATTTCGGTAAGAAGGTTCTTCAGTTCCTCGCTTATGGTGGCAAAGAATTCGTTGTCTTTTGTATATGAAAGGGCATAACTTGATAGCTCGCGGTTTTTTTGGTCAATGGCGTTTTTAAGTTCTTGCTCTTTGATATGTTGTAGCTCCATTTCCTTGTCTTGCAGTATCTTTTCTTGCTCGGCAAGAATGGCATTGGTCTTGATGAGGCGGTCTTTCATTCTACTGCGTATGATAAGAAAAATGAGTATAATAGATAGAATGAGCAGAACGACAATGCCAAAGGTGACTTTTCGGTCCGATTGCAGTTTCTTTAATTGAAGCTCGTTGATGGTCGATGCGTTTTCGCGTATTTTTTGTTCGTTTTCATATATTTTTTCGAGGTTTTTTACTTTCAATTCATCGTTGGCCTGGCGTAGAGAGTCTTTGAGTATCGAAGCAATTTGCAAGTGTTCATATGCCTTTTTGTACTCGCCCTTTTCTTCAAATATCGATGCAAGTGTTGTGCGTACATCCGACTCAAGCTCGGCATTATTTATGTTGTTAATAAGATCTTTATCAATGTGGTTGATGATTTTGTTTGCTTTGTTTGCGTCTCCCGACTTCTTATAAGCTTCGGCCAGCAGTATGTTTATAGTGGTTTGCTCGGCTACGTTATTACGTTGTTTGAAAAAATCGCGAGTGCTTTCGAGGTATGATATTGCCAAGTTATAATTGCCGGCCTGTATGTATAAAGAGCCGATGTTGCACTGCATAAAGTAGTACATATCGGCATTACTTTCTTTGTTAATCATGTGCATAGCCATCAGTGCATATTCGAGGGCTTGGTCATAAAGTTTTTGCTCTACGTGAATGGCTGCCAAGTTGTTGTAGTTGAGATAAAGCTCTTTTTTCTCTCCCAAAACTTTATTTATATCCAACGATTTGTTGATGTATTCAATAGATGTTTCTATGTCTATAGGGTAGTAGGCTACACCTATATTATTATATATGCGTGCAATGTTTCCTTTCAGATCTTCTTCTTGTGCGATGGCAAGTGCTTTGTGGTAGTAATCCATAGCTGTACTCCACAAACCTACCTCTTCGAAGGCCGCACCTAAGGGTAGGTATAATACTAACAGGGCCTTTTTGTTACCTTTCTTTTTCTCCAGGTTCTCTGTTGCGTCTGATAGAACTTCGATGACATTTGATTGTTGGGTATGTTCTCTGAAGTATCCGGCTACATTGATAGCAAGGAAATCGGCAAAAGCACTATCGGTGACATGCTTGGTTTCTTTAAATTTTTCAATATCTATCTTTAACTGTTTCGAATGTTCGTCGCTATCAGTTATCAATACTTGCGCTTTGTTCAGTATTTTTAGTTGTATCGAGTCGGTCAATGCCATAGTGTCGATGCAACATAACAATGAGATTATAAGTATTGTTATCTTGAGATGAATATTTGTATTATTTTTTAGGCTCATTTTATATAAATATTATACTTAAATATGCGTCGCAAATATACAAAAAAATTATCAAACGCATAAATTTCGATATAATTTTATAAATAAACGCTTGTTTTTAATTATCCGAAACGGTAATAAAACATATTGAAATACAGATAGATAAATATATATGCAGTGGTGTTTTGCAGAGTATTGCATCCTATGCCGTAGTAAAACTATGGTGTTTGAGTCTCTCATAATGTGCAAATTCAATAAATTTGTATCAGTGAAATTTAAAAAATACTTAGTATGAAAAAGGATTTACTATTTATCTTGCTATTGATGCTTGCGGTGAATGTGTGTCGCGCAGAGCATAATGTTTCGACAGAACAGCAGTATAAAAATGTGCTCATCGAAGAGTTCACAGGTATCCATTGCGGATATTGTCCTCAAGCGCATAAGATTGCTGCCGGGTTGCTCAAGGCTCAACCTGAGAAAGTGCATGTAATTGCTATCCATGCGGGTTCGTTTTCAGTGCCCCATAGTGATGAGCCCGATTTTCGTATCAATGAAGGTAAAGAAATCAATGATTACTTTGGAATAAGTGGTTATCCTGCCGGTATGCTCAATCGCCAACGCTACGATGATCATATTATCATCAGTAGAAATTCGTGGGGAACAATTGCACATATGCAAACTCAAGAGTATGCTCCGGTCAATCTTTGGATGAATGCCAGCTATGACGATGCAACTCGTACGCTTACTGTTGATGTTGAAGGTTATTATACAGCCGATGTTGATGCAGACTATAATCTGCTCAATGTTGTCGTAACAGAAAACAATATTATGGGCCCCCAATCGGGCGGCGGTATGGGTAGCGAATATATGCACCAACATATGGCTCGTGCTTATCTCACCTCTACATGGGGCGAGCAAATTACCGCTTGTAAGAAAGGTGATTTCTTCTCTAAGAAATACACATATACTGTGCCTGCAACCATCAATGATGTTGCTGTAAATCCGGCAGAACTTGAGGTGGTAGCTTATGTGTGTGAGAATGAAGAGAATGTACTCAACGTAACAGGTTGTCGTCCCGAATTTGCCGGACTTGAGTTGCCTCTCGAGGCAGAGATTGCTCAGTCGTTGATACCTATCAATGGCGTGTATGGTTACGACTTCTTTGAGATAGACCTTGTTAATAAATCGACCGAAGAGATTACATCGGCTGCATTTACTATTACATTTAATAGCGAGGAATATCAAGTAGAGTGGAGTGGTGTTGCTGCACCTCGTGCCACAACAACTATAAGATTGCCTTTTGAGGTTGCCGAACTTTCGAAAGAAAAAGGTAATAAATATGTCATCAAACTTACCGGTCTCAATGGTGTTGATTATGCAGGTAATAAACTTGCCGATAAATTTGATGCTCCCTCGCTTGTCTCTCCGGCAGTCGTTGTAGAGTTTAATATTGATGAGTTTGCCGATGAAAACAGATTCTTGATCAAGGATATGGAAGGCAATGTAGTATATGAGTTTGGTCCTTATGAGGCTCAACCCGGTGTATATCGTTCGGTTAAAGAGCTTGCTATGTTGTCACCCAATACTCGCTATTGTCTTGAGGTACAAGATTTGTGGGCCAATGGCATCTACGATGGATATGTAAAGATATTTGATGTCAACGGTACAATGATAACCGAGGTAAAGGAAATCATTAATCATGGTGCTCGTACATTCTTCAATACCGGCGCAAGCAATGTGTCGCGAGAGGTACAAAACAAGAAAATCTTGATTGAAGACTTTACAGGT
>JAFZDG010000027.1 GCA_017561285.1 Bacteroidaceae bacterium | reverse complement strand
GCTTCGGCTATGGCTCCACCTATTTGGGGTTCTGTACCGCCGCCAAACTCGTCTATCAATAATAGTGAACGTTCGTTGCAGTGTCGCACACATTGTTTCATATGCGAGAGATGCGAGCTGTATGTACTCAAGTCATCTTCTATCGACTGTTCATCACCAATATCTATAAAGATACTCTCAAAAATACCCATATGAGAGTTGTTGTACATAGGTACGGGAAGTCCGCACTGCATCATATATTGCAACAAGCCAACCGTCTTGAGGCACACCGATTTACCTCCGGCATTGGGGCCTGATATAAGCAAAATGCGATTGCGTGAATCGAGGGTGATGTTGATGGGGACAACCTCTTTGTTTTGACGGCGCAATGCAAGCAACAATAGTGGGTGTATGGCATGATACCAATCGATTTGGCATTCGTGTTCGATGTGAGGCAGAGTGGCATCGATGTCTATCGACAGGAGTGCCTTGGCTCGTATAAAATCTATCTCGGCAAGGAAATCGTATGATAATGCAATGTCTTGTGCATGAGGGCGCAAGATGTCGGTAAAAGCAGTGAGGATACGCACGATTTCGCGGCGTTCTTCTATCTCCAATTCGCGTATATGGTTGTTGGCTTCTACCACTTCGGCCGGTTCTATATACACCGTTTTTCCGCTGGCCGACTCATCGTGTACGATGCCTCGTATTTTGCGTTTGAAAGTAGGGATGACAGGTATTACCAAGCGACCATCGCGCATCGTTGGGGCTACATCCTTATCAACATATCCTTCGCTCTGTGCTTGACGCAGTATGTTGTTGAGGCTGCGAGAAATACCGGCCATTGTTGCCGACAGATTGCGGCGTATGGCAAGTAATTCGGGCGAAGCATTGTCGCGAATGCCTCCGGTCTTATCGAGTATGGTGTCTATTTCTTTGATAAGTTGAGGATATATAAGCACATCGCCCGACATATCGGCCAGGTAGGGATAAATGGGTTGTTCATCGTCTTTGGCTTTGAAAAACGATACTACGCGGCGAATAGTCTCGAGAGAACGCCGCAAATCGAATAGTTCGGCAACATCGATAAACGTGCCTTCAATGCGTATGCGCTTGAGCATAGGGCGCACATCATAGAAGAAGTCGGTAGGAAACTCCTCGTCGCTTTGCTCTATTTTTATCATCTCATCGGTGCGATGCAAGGCTGTGAGTATAGCATCGTAATCGGTCATAAAAACGATGCTGTTTATTAACTCTCGACCAAGACTGCTCAAGCACAACTCTTGCAGCATGCGGCGTATCTGGTCGAAGCCAATTTTCTGCTCAAAATTATCGGGGTATATCACGTCTTATAGTCTTCTTTTTTTACGATTGCAAAAGTAATAAAATCTGCTGTAATATTACTCATTTGGTGGTGTGTAAGTTCAAAGAAATAGCTTTGAATATCCTCCTTGCGACAATTGCAGTTGTAAAATCTTTGTGTAAGTGGGTGTAGATGTGATTGGAATCTCTTTGTTGCGTATAAAAAATATATAAATGGGTGTAATTTGGCGTAAAATGATTATATTTGCACATTAATATAAAAATTGAATCGCAACGTGAAAACAGAACGTAAAAGTTTACTGGTATATGGTATGGAAGGCGGCGTGTGGTTGGGATTGTATCTCATCGCGCGTTTCTTTTGTGGTGTGGCGGGAGGATATTCTCCTCTGTTCAATACCATCGCTGTGGTGTTGTTTATCATTACACCTGTAGTGTTATATCGTATTATGTTGCAGTATCACAAGCACAATGGATATGTATCGGGTTTCTCGTTGTTGTGGATGATGGGTATCATGCTCTTCTTTTTTGCATCACTTATCAGCTGCATTCCCGAGTATATATTTTATCAATATATCAGCCCCGATTATATAGCCAATGCAACCTCTCAATCGATAAAACTTATAGAGGAGATGGGAGTTTTAGAGACTCAAGGTACAGTAGATGAATTGCGTCGGATGTTGGAGGATAATGCCTTGCTTACACCTATGCAAATGGTGATGTCGTCGATGTGGGGCAATGTATTCTTCGGCTCGTTACTATCTATTGTCGTGGCTCCCTTTGTGTTGCGCAATAAAAATACGAATAATAACAAAGTATAAATATATGGATATCTCATTAGTAATTCCTTTGTACAACGAGGCCGAGTCTCTTCCCGAATTGGAGGCTTGGATAGCTCGTGTAATGAAAGAGAATAACTTCAGTTACGAAATATGGTTTGTCAATGATGGCAGTACCGATGATTCTTGGCGTGTGATTGAACAATTGCGCGAAAAAAACGAGTGTGTTAAGGGTATATCGTTCCGCCGCAACTATGGCAAGTCACCGGCGTTGCATATGGGTTTTGAGCGTGTGCAAGGCGATGTGGTGATTACGATGGATGCCGACTTGCAAGATAGTCCCGATGAAATACCCGCATTGTATCGTATGATAATGGAAGACGGATATGACCTTGTGTCGGGCTGGAAAAAGAAACGCTACGATCCCCTGTCAAAGACCATTCCTACCAAGTTGTTCAATGCTACAGCTCGCAAGGTTACAGGTATCAAATTGCACGACTTCAATTGCGGCTTGAAGGCTTATAAGCGCGAGGTCGTGAAAGCGATAGAGGTGTATGGCGATATGCACCGATATATGCCCTATTTGGCCAAAAATGCCGGATATAGCCGCATAGGCGAGAAGGTGGTGCAACATCAGGCTCGTAAATATGGATCTACAAAATTTGGATTGGACCGCTTTGTCAATGGTTATCTCGACTTGATGACGTTGTGGTTCTTCTCAAAATTTGCAGTAAAACCGATGCACTTCTTTGGACTGCTTGGCAGCCTGATGTTTATTATAGGTTTTCTGGCAGTGCTTTTGGTGGTCATACTGAAAATATGCGGTATGCGTGCCGGCGTTACCGATTCGC
>JAFZDG010000301.1 GCA_017561285.1 Bacteroidaceae bacterium | reverse complement strand
GCCATTGCCACCGGGTGCGAGGCTGCCATTATTCCGGAGATATCTACCGAGATAGACCAATTGAAAGAGCTGGTTGAAAATGGTTTCCGCAAGTCGAAAAACAGCAGTATTGTGCTTGTTGCAGAGAGTCCTGTTACGGGTGGTGCTATGCAACTTGCCGAGCGTGTAAAGAATGAATATCCGCAATACGATGTACGTGTGACAATTTTAGGTCACATACAACGAGGTGGCTCTCCATCGGCTCAAGATCGCATCTTGGCCAGTCGATTGGGTGCGGCAGCCATCGATGCACTGCTTGAGGGACAACGCAACGTAATGGTGGGTATTCGCAACGATGAAATAGTGTATGTGCCATTCAGTAAGGCCGTTAAGTATGACAAGCCTATCAACAGAGAGTTGCTCGATACGCTACGTAGATTGTCTATATAATACACACACAAACTGGGTATATAAGCAGAGGTTGTACGGAGTCGGACAAAGACCTGTACAACCTCTTTTTAAATGTTTTGCCCAAAATGTATTGAGAGTGCTAAAAAAGTCCTATCTTTGCACATTATTCTGTGCTATATAATAGTGACCGAATAGATATTGATGAGAAACTTGGAAAAATCTAAAACACATCATATAACATTAATATGAATAAAATTGTAAGTAAGGAGTATTTCTCCGACAAAGTAGTGAAGCTGGTTATTGAGGCTCCGCTTATTGCAAAAGCTCGTAAAGCCGGTCACTTTGTGATTGTGCGCGTAGATGAGAAAGGCGAGCGTCTTCCTCTTACTATCGCCGGTGCCGATATTGAGAAAGGTACTATCACGCTTGTAGTGCAAACTGTAGGTCGCTCTACTGTTAAGTTGTGTGCATTGAATCCCGGTGATTATATTGCCGATGTAGTAGGCCCTCTTGGTCAAGCTACTCACATCGAGAAAGTAGGCACTGTAGTATGCTGTGGTGGTGGTGTAGGTGTTGCTCCGCTATTGCCCATTGTACAAGCTATGAAAGCTGCAGGCAATCGTGTCATAAGCGTATTGGCTGCTCGTAGCAAAGACTTGATTATTCTCGAAGACGAAATACGTGCCAGCAGTGATGAAGTTATCATTATGACCGATGATGGTTCTTATGGTACAAAAGGTCTTGTTACAGAAGGTGTAGAGCAAATTATCAAGCGTGAAAAGGTAGACCAATGTGTGGCTATCGGTCCGGCTGTGATGATGAAATTTGTGTCGAAACTTACTGCTCAATACAACATTCCCACTGTCGTATCGTTGAATGCCATTATGGTTGACGGTACAGGTATGTGTGGTGCTTGTCGTGTAACTGTCGATGGTAAATTGCGCTTCGTGTGCATCGATGGTCCTGAGTTTGACGCTCACAAAGTTGATTTCGATGAATTGATGATGCGTTTGCGTTCATACAAAGATGTAGAATAAGAAAGGAGGCTCAACTATGAATATGGAAGATATAACTGCTCGTCGTAACGAGCCCTGGCGCGAAGAGTTGCGCAAAAGTATGCCCGCTAAAGAGCGTACCAACATAGCTCGTGTGGTGATGCCCGAGTTGGATGCTGCATACCGTATTACTTGCAACGAAGAGGTGAACCAAGGTCTTACCGAAGAACAAGCCTTGTTGGAAGCCAAGCGTTGCTTGGACTGTCCCGAGCCTTTGTGTATGACTGGTTGCCCTGTAGGTATCAATATTCCCACCTTCATCAAGCACATTGAGAAAGGTGAGTTCCTACAAGCTGCCTCTACACTCAAAGAGACCAGTGCTCTACCCGCAGTGTGTGGTCGTGTATGTCCTCAAGAGAAACAATGCGAATCACAATGTTTCTATTTGAAGAAACTCAAAAAACAACCTGTTGCCATTGGTTACTTGGAGCGTTTTGCTGCCGACTATTCGCGTGAGCATGGTACAGGCGAAGTACCTGCATGTGCTCCTGCCAACGGTATCAAGATTGCTGTTGTCGGTTCAGGTCCTTGCGGTCTCTCTTTTGCCGGCGATATGGTAAAATTGGGTTACGATGTTACCGTATTTGAGGCTCTCCACGAAATTGGTGGCGTGTTGAAATATGGTATCCCCGAGTTCCGCTTGCCCAACAAATTTGTGGATGTTGAGATTGAAACATTGCGCAAGATGGGTGTAACTTTTGTTACCGACTGTATTATTGGTAAGACTGTTTCGTACGAAGATCTTCACGAGATGGGCTTTAAAGGCGTATTCGTAGCAAGTGGTGCCGGTTTGCCTCGCTTTATGAATATTCCCGGCGAAAACCTCATCGGTATTATGTCGTGCAACGAATATCTCACTCGTGTCAACTTGATGGGTGCTGCTCGCCAAGATTGGGATACTCCTGTGTTGAGTGGCAAGAATGTAGCCGTAATTGGTGGTGGTAACACCGCTATGGACTCGGTTCGTACAGCACGTCGCTTGGGTGCCGAGCGTGCTATGATTATCTATCGCCGTAGCGAAGATGAGATGCCCGCTCGTAAAGAGGAGGTAGAGCACGCTAAGGCCGAGGGTGTAGAGTTTATGACACTTCATAACCCCATCGAGTATATTGGCGATGAAAATGGTAAAGTGAAAGCTATGCGCTTGCAACGTATGGAGCTTGGTGAGCCCGATGAGAGCGGCCGTCGTTCGCCCGTTGAAATAGAGGGTGCTATCGAGGACGTACCTGTCGATACTGTCATCGTTGCCGTAGGTGTATCGCCCAACCCTCTTATTCCCAATGCTATCAAAGAACTTGAGATAAGCCGTCGCGGTACTATCGTTGTAAACGAGGAGACTATGCAATCGTGCTTGCCCGACCTCTATGCCGGTGGCGACATTGTGCGTGGTGGTGCAACTGTAATTCTTGCTATGGGTGACGGTCGCCGTGCCGCTGCCGCTATGCACGAGCAGTTGAGCAAGTAATACCCGACAATATATCACAATACAGCAAGAGCGACCTTGAAATTTGGGAGGTCGCTCTTGCTGTATATATAGAGTGTTGGTATCTATTTGTAAATAAGGAAAATAGCCGGTCGTTTTTGTATGTCGTACTTGGCTTTTTTCCATTGGGCTATGGTACGGGTGTGTATCTCTTCGCCTTCGCAACTGATGTCGCAGGCTACGCATAGCCGGGTAGTAGGGCGGCAGGTGCGCACCAACTCTTCTATCATTTTGTGGTTGCGATAGGGCGTTTCTATAAATATTTGGGTTTGGTCTTCGCTGTAGGCACGTTGCTCGAGTTGTTTTATCTTGCGAGTGCGCTCGGCCGGCTCTACGGGCAGATAACCGTTGAAGGCAAAGCTCTGTCCGTTAAATCCACTTGCCATAAGCGACATCAGTATAGATGAAGGGCCAACCAGTGGAACGACCGGTAATCCTTCGCGTTGTGCAATGGCAACGAGGTCGGCTCCGGGATCGGCAATGGCAGGGCAACCGGCTTCCGATATAACACCTACGGGTTTCCCATCGCGCAATGGCGCGAGGAATGAGGCTATCTCTTCGGGACGGGTGTGCTCATCGAGTGTATAAAAGGTAAGGTCGTCAATCACAATATCCGGATTGGATTTGCGCAAGAAACGACGTGCCGAACGAATATTCTCTACTACATAGTGGCAGATGCCGGCTATGATGGTGCGGTTGTGGTTGGGTAGTACGCGGTCTATGTCGGTATCGCCCAATGTGACGGGAATGAGGTATAGTGCTGCTTGCATAGTCTATATGTTTTGTGTATGATATTTTATTAGTCCATCTATAGGAGTGCGGGTTATTGTACCTATTTCAATACCTCTTTGTTGTGCTACCTCGGTTATGATAGGGCTATAATAGTGAGCTACCG
>JAFZDG010000300.1 GCA_017561285.1 Bacteroidaceae bacterium | reverse complement strand
GCATACGCATCAATACCAATAAAACCTTCGGGGAATGTTACCTCTGTGACATCACAACCATAGAATGCACCGCCCCATACGGCAACACAACCCTCTATGATATCATAACGCTTGCTCTCGGTAGTGCGAGGATAGAGATAGATAAAGCGTTTGTCGGTTGTATAAAGTGCTCCATCAATAACAGTGAATGTATTGTTGTTTGCATCTGCGGTGATGGTTGTAATGTTGGTGTGGTTGAATGTATTTGCTTCAATAGCATTCACATTCATAGGGAAGTGTATGGCTGTAATTCCTACGTTTTGGAATGCAGCCGTTTTTATTGTAGTTACATTCTCGGGTATTGTTATCTCAGTAAGTGATGTACAGTCTTGGAAGAGTCCCATGGGTATTTCTGTCATAGCTGTGGGCAACGTAATGCTGTTGAGTTGTGAGCAGCTTTCAAAAGCATACATACCGATGGTTGAGCAGTTGGCGGGTATATTAATGTTGTTTATACTACATTTGTAGAAAGCACCTTGACCTATTTTCTCCAATGTCGAGGGCAGTGTTATTTCGGTCAGCGATTCGCATTGAGCAAATGTTGATGCTTCTATGGCTGTGATACCTTCGGGAATAGTGATAGTACTCAATTGAGTTTTATAGAAGGCGTATTCACCTATCTTTTGCAGACCTTGGGGTAAGTTTATAGACATCAAAGGTGATACCCTGAATGCACCATAACCTATTTCTATAATAGTATTGGGTAGAGTGACTGTCTCTACGTTGCTCCAGTAGAATGCCTCTTCTTCTATCGATACTACGGTATAATCAACTCTATTCTCAGTTACTATTTCGGGTATAATACAATTTGTTACTTCGTTCGATACACTTGTTACACCCAACGTGCGGTTTTCTTTTACAATATAAGTGATACCTTCTTGAGTGAATTTTTCGCCTATAGCAAGTTCAACGGCAGGGGCTGAGGCGAGTTGGTCTGCAGCAAACATAGAAACTGCACCATACGACATAAAGATGGCAATGCGGCTGCTTTCGTTAAGTGTCAAGACACCATTGCTCCACTCTTGATTGTTAAATTCGGGTAGCCAAGTTACTTCCAAAGGCTCTTCCTCGATAGTGAAAGTACTATCTGCATTCTCTATGGCCTTGAATAACTTAATCTCGCCCGAGGTATATTCCGAGTAAGTGCCACGCGCAGTTATCATTATATTGCCACTTACTTCGGGCGAAATCATGTATATGGTGTACTGACTGGGATATTCGCGAAGAGGGTTGGCATCTTCGTATATCGATACAGCTTTCACACCGTCTATCTCTCTGCCTACAAAATATTTGGTATGACGTTCAGCCGACTCAAATACATAGTCATAGATATCATAGTCATAGGTACCCTTGATATTCCAACCGGCCCAATCCTCGGGTAGGGTTTTATCTGTTACATCAAATGCTAGTGTATATCCGGTAGGTGCCGACATTGAGTTGCCTGTCAGTTTTACTTCAAATGTTCCGGCTTCTCCAAGTGCTATGTGGCTGTTTGGTTGTATTCGTCATCGGCAGTGGGAGCAAAAGTGACAGGAATAGTCACTGTAGTGAGCGAAGGTATGCTCAACTCGGTATGCTCAATAGTGAAAGGTGCTGAAACGCCTGCAATCTGAGCTGTCAAATCGTTTGAGCCTGTATTGCTTATAGAGAACTCCTTGACAATAGTTGAATTGGTAAATGTTGTTGAGAAATTCAATTGGTCGGTAGATACTCTTGCACCATATTCGGCCACATTTTCATACGATATTGTTGCCTTGGGAAGGAAGCTCTGATTGTACTTGAAAACCGAGTCAAAACCGTATGTTGCATTGACGTGGTCTGCTACTTGTTGCCCGTAGAAAGGAATTTGCATATATGTGCTACCTGCTGTTGTATTCTTAATTTCTACAACAAGATTTTCACCTCCATACACATAGGGCGTAGTAAATGTAAATTCAAGAGTATTCATGGTTTCATCACCCGATACACTTCCTGCAAATATCTCTGTAAAATCGGCCTCAATATAGCTGGCATTGGTGTCGGAGAGGTATTGATATTCGACTTCGGCAAGTGAAACAGCCATGTTGCTATTCCATGCACTTGAATATCCTGCATTGTAAAATTTTAAACCTGTTATTTGTTTGCCTTTCAGACTCTCCAACTCAGAGGCCGGATAAATAACCTGAGATGTGGCTGAAGCATTATCTAAATAATAGAAATAAAATGGAACGTACCTGTTCTCATCTGTTCCATCACAAATTGTGATACTTTCCGATTGCGCAAATGCAACGTTTACGCTCAGCATAGCAATGAGACAGAGTGTTGCTCTAAGAAATTTTGTTAGATGTGTCATAAATCTTCAAACTTGTTATTGTTAATTGGTTTTTGGTTGTGATTTAATACGCAATGCAAAGATATATCGTGTAAAACTTATTTGATGCATTTATTTGTTTGTATTTATTTGATATTAGTCAAAAAAACACGCTTTTAGTTTGCTTTTTGATTATAGTTGTGTGGCGAATTTCCCTTTATCAGTACTTGCTTTTGTGACGCAGTTATTGTTCGTTGAGTATTTTATTATTCTACTGTCAAGGACTCGGTCAAGCTATCCCGAATGCATCTCTCTCATCACATTTGGCTACTATGTTATGCTCGAAGAACAATGATTTACCCAAGCGTGCTTTGGGTACAGCATCTCAATCGATTGTGCTGGCTCTTGTTGCTCTAACCGATAGCAACCGAGATGTATCGGT